>JBGSMH010000106.1:0-11122 GCA_041740275.1 Phycisphaerae bacterium | reverse complement strand
CTTTAACCGGGCGATTATCCTCACCCTCGGGGCACATGGGATTTTTAGCCATTTTCCAGTGTTGGTGATTGCGCTGGCGGGTGCGTTGATGGTCCTGCGGCGAAATTGGGGACGGACCGTCAAGATCGTCTGTGCCGGGGTGTTGCTGGCGATACTGGGGCAGATCGGGCTGCAAATGGGCAATCGCACCGAGATGCAGCCACCCAGTTTCGCTGCCGTCGGAATGCTGACGATGTTGCCGGTGCTGATGCTGTTCGCATCTGCCTGGCTTCGGCGAAGCCACACGCCGCTCACCTGGACGATCGCCGGGATCGCGCTGGGGGTGAGTTTCGCGATTACGCTGATCGGTGCGACCAATCCCGCCCCCACCGACGGCTACACCACCTACACCCCCGCCGGGGCGGTCGAACGCTTCTTCCAGAAGCCCGTCCAGACCCGAAAACCCAATACTGCGAAATGAATGGGACTTTATCCGGATCGAAACGGTTCTGCGTGTTACAGAAAATGGGCAATCTGGTGCGGCTTTGCGGCGTCTATCTGATCGGGGGTACCGTTGGGTGATGATCGGGAAAAAAATGCGTCAAATCGCAACTTGTTTGCGGTACGGGGTTTGGTGTAGAATCTGGTTATCGGTTCGATGCTCGACGGCTCATCATTCGCTTGGCGAAAGTTGGGGGTTGGGGTCGAACCCTCTGGTTTGCGGCTTGATTTGAGTTATCGAAACCAAACAGCAGCAATAGGAAAGGAGCTGGCCTTGGTTCATCATATTATCTCTCGTGGTTTTGCCCGCGCATTTGCGGGGATCGGTTTTGCAGGCGTGCTCGCGCTCTCAACGGGGTGCGAGAACATGGAGGAGCCAAAAAGCTTCCTCGATCCGGCACAGGTCGGACGTCTCAAGCATGAGCCGTACGTCGTGCCCATCCTGACCAAACTGGATATCGGCTCGGACGAAGAAGAGTCGCAGTTCGCCAACGCCCGCGATGTGGTCGATGCCGATCTGGTCGCCAGCGCGACCGATTATTCGGTCTCTGCCAACGACGTGCTGAGCGTGTCGATCAGTGATCTGCTCGGCCCGAACACCGTCAGCGACCGCACGATCCGCGTCACGCAGAAGGGGCAGATCAGCCTGCCGCTGCTGGATCGCGCGATTCCGGTTATTGGCAAGACTGAGCAGCAGGTCGAACAGGCGATCAAAGACGCCTATCGCGACGCCCAGATTTTGCAGAACGCACAAGTCTCGGTCAGTGTCGTCGAAGCCCGTGGCCGCACCTACAGCGTGTTGGGCGCAGTGGGCGCACCGGGGCTGTACGCAATCTATGACACCGATTTCCGTCTTTTGGATGCCTTGGTCACCGCACGCGACGTGACCAACACGGTCGGGACCGACGTGATCTACGTCATCCGCAAGACCGATAACGCTGCAGCCGATGCGGCGGCACCAGAAGCACCCAAGGCCAACCCCAACGGGGTTGATCCTCTGGCTCCCCGGTCCGATGCCACCACGATCCTGCCCCGCAAGAGCGTGATGCTGCAAGACGGCAAAGCCCCTGAAGGCGGGATCATCACCATCGATGGTAAGGACATGGTGGTAACCCAACCCCCCGCCGCCACTCAGGAAGCACCGGCAGTCAAAGACGACGGTGTGATGGGCGCGGGCAAAGAAGGTGCTGGCAAGTTTGAGTTTAATTCGCTCAAGGAGCCCGAAGACCGCGAAGTGATTCGCGTGCCTTACCAGTCGCTTCGCAATGGGCAGTTGAAATACAACATCGTCATCAAAGCCGGCGACTTGGTTTTCGTCCCCGGCCCGGTGATCGGTGAGTATTATCTTGGCGGCAACGTGCTTGCCCCCGGTGCTTACAGCCTGGCAGCACGCAAGATCACGCTGACCCAAGCGGTGGTTGCCGCCCGAGGCCTGAACGACATCGCCTGGCCGAGCCGGACCGAAATCGTTCGTCGTCTGCCCGGCGACAAACAGGTCTTTGTCCGGGTCGACCTGGATAAAATTTTCGCAGGTGAAGCGTCTGATATTTATCTGAAGCCTGACGATCGCATCAATGTCGGAACCAACATCATTGCCCCGTTCCTGGCGGCATTTCGTAACGGTTTCCGCATGACTTACGGCTTTGGGTTCATCTACGACCGCAACTATGCCGACGACGACAACAACAACAACAACTTCAACTGATCGATTAATCGAATAAACTGCTAAGGTAGACATCTTGAATAGGCGATGATCTTGCATCAGGCCGAGTTATCGGCAGGGTGCAAGATCATCGTCGTCTGTGGAACAGACATATTTGCATCTGGTTTGTGTGGTAGACTGATTTTCAGGACGTTTGATTCGTATAACTTAGTCCGATTCAGTCGCGGTGGGCAAGACCGTGGCGCGGAGGCACCGAAGTTGCAGACCGCTGTTCAATCCATCTCCCCAGCGTCGCTAGAGGCGTCGGCGTTGTCGTCGGACCCCGACGGCACATCGACCGCATGGAAAACCTGGTTAAAAGTCGCCCTGATCGCGGCTGCGTTCGCGTGGCTGTATTGGGATAACCTCACCCGCCTCTGGGAAAAGACCAATCTCATCACCGGCGATCGCAATTGGTACCACTCGATGACGATCCCGCTCATCGGGCTGTACTTCCTGATGTTGCATCGCGACGAACTGCGCGTCACCCCCATCGTGCCGTTAATTGGCGATCGCTTCGATATGTCACGATTCATTTCCGTCGGCGTCGCGGCGTTGATCGGATTGCTGATGTGGTTGGTCGTGCCGCACTTCGTGCCGAGCATCGATTCAACGATTGACCTGTCGCAGATCGTCGCCAACCTGGGCCTGGGCGTGCTGGTCTTCGCCGGACTGGCACTGCTGCTGGACTGGGGACTCGGCACCCTCATCGCCGGGCTCTTGCTGACTGGTTACGGCATCTGGCCGGGACAGAACGATTTTGTTTGGGATGTGGGGATGGTCGTTACGCTCTTCGGGATCGTGCTGACGCTGTGCGGCTGGCAGGTGATGCGGATCGCGTGGTTTCCGATCGTATTCCTGTTATGCGCAATCCCCTGGCCGCCGCTGGTGTATAGCCAGATGGCGATCCCGCTTCAAAAAATCGCGGCGATCTCGTCGGTGGCGATCATGAATCTGGTCGGCGTTGAAGCCAGCCATGGCGGGTCAAAAATCTTCATCGCTCAGTACGATCCTTCGACCGGTAAGCAGATCGCCGACCGGGCGCTGAATGTGGCCGAGGCGTGCGCGGGATTGGTGTCGCTGATGACGTTTATCTCGATCGCCGGTGCGGTGGCGTTTTTGTCGAGTCGATCGCTTTGGCAGAAGTTGGTCATCACCGCCTCTGCGGTCCCGATCGCGATCTTCTGCAATGTACTGCGTGTCGCGGGCGTGGGATTATTGGACAAATACGCCGGGCGAGATTGGTCCGAAGGGTTTGCCCACCAATTCGCGGGGATGGTGCTGCTGCTTCCGGCGTTTCTGTTGATCATGCTGGTCTGCTGGATCGTCGATCAGATGGTTATTGAAGAAGCCGATGATGACGAAACCCATGCGACGACGTCGTCCACACCCGCCGGAGGTGCGGCATGATTGAATCGACCGCCCAAACTCCCCGCCGCAATTGGATCGCATTTGCGATCGTGATCGCGTTATTGGTCATCTCTGCCGTCGGGCTTCGCGTGACGATCGCGCAGATGAAGATCACGTTCCGCAAGTTACCGGTGGAACTCTCCGCCCCGCTGCTGGACATGAAGCCGACGTTGGGTCCGTGGGTGCAGGCCAGTGTGGATCGGGCGCTCAATCCCGATATCGAACACGAGTTGGGAACCAAAGAATATGTGATGCGTGACTACATCGACACGCGGTTGCTCGATGCGGGGGCGCGCGAGAAGTTCATCGCGGCGTCTCTGGAAGATCGCGAAAAAATGATGCATTCGGGGGAACTGAAACTGGATAACCCCGCCTCGATCATGCGGTTCGCACTCACCTTCTACACCGGCAGCGCCGACACCGTCCCGCATGTGTCAGAGCGGTGTTTTGTCGCAGATGGGTGGCGTCCGTCGGCGTTCGATGTCGTTAATTGGCCCATTTTATCAAGACAAAATGAATCGGATCGCCTCGTCGAAGTACGATTGATGAACTTTGAAGACCAGGTCGGCAGCCGCGCGTTTCGACCGCGTCAGGTATGCTATTTCTTTCAGGTGAATGGCAAGTATAAACATGACCCGATCTTCGGCGTGCGCAAAGAGTTACAAAACCTCTTTGAACGTCATGCCTATTTTGCAAAAGTGGAGATGGTCACCGGCATGGACAGCGTCGCCGACGCCGCACCGGTGATGACCAACTTCTTGCAGCACGCAATGCCCGAAATCGAACGCGTGCTGCCCGATTGGTCAAAGGTGAAGGGGAATGAATCGGATGTTGCCACGCCCGAACCGGCGGCGAAGGTCAATCCGTAACGAATGAGGAAACGCCGAACATGGCTCGAAAGAAACTAAACGTAAAATTCATCGGTATCCTGGTCGCAGCGTTGGTGGGCGTTGCGGTGCTTGTCGTCGGGCTGATCTTCGGGCGCGACCTGCTGCGCCCCAGTATCGAGACGCTCGAAGCCCGTGGCGACGAATATCTTGCCGCCGGCGACTACGAACTGGCACAGGAGACGTTTTCCAAAGCCGCGTTCCGCGCCCGCACCAACATTCCGCTACAGATCAAGTTTGTCGATGCGTTTGATCGAACCGTGCAAGGCGATCGCGAAAAGCTGATGAAGTTGCGTCAGTTTTATTCGACGATCTTCGCGACCGACCCCAACAACGTTGAAATTGTCCGCCGGATGCTGGGGATGCAGTTGTCGATCGTCCGCAGCAACCCCGCTAATCGTCCCGAGTTGCGTTCGATGGTCGATACCGCCAACCGGCTTTTGGCGCTGGTGCCCGATGATCGTGACGCCCGCAAAGCGCTTGCCTATTCGGTGATCGAGCCCTGGGAAGCCAATCTCGAAGCATCGCCCGAAGAAGTTGAAAAGACGCGGACGCTGGTCGAAGAGTTGTATAAGCAGGACTCGGCCGACAGCGAATCGCTGATGCTGCTCTCGCGGATTTACCGCGAAGACGCCCGCCGGGCATGGGCGCGCGATCCGAAGGTCGAAGGCCCGGCATCGCTGGAGAAGTTCAAGACATTTGCCGACGATGCGGTCAAAGCCACCCCCGACAGCGCCGCCGCCAATCTGGTGAAGTTTATCGCCTACAGCACGCTCAGCGGCTTCCCCCGCTACACCAACGAAGAGCGGATCGAGTTTGGCAAGACCGCCTCCGAAGCGTTGCTCAAAGCCGATGCGCTTGCCAAGCCCGAACAGTTCGCGAGCAACCCCGAACAATTTCTGCAGATCCGACAAGCCGCGATTCGCTCGATCGAGATGTCCGACCGCCCCAAGGCTGAGGAGCGATATCGGCAGCTAATCGAGGAATTGCCCAACCATCGCTGGCCGCGGATGTTGCTGGCACAATACCTGCAAAAGATGCCCGGACGCCTCGCCGACGCCGCGAAGGTCTTGGAGACCCCGTGGACGCCGAAACAGACGTTGCGAGCGATGGATTCGCTCCGTCAGGACAGTCTGCGAACGCAGGAACAATTCCGATTGGCGACGATCTGGCTGGCGTGGCTGGGTCAGGAAGGCGCCGCCGCCGACAATCGGGAAGCGAAACTTGTCGAAGTCGAAAAACTGTATGCCGAGTTGGCCGCCTTGCCAGGCCCGTCATCGACGCTGCAGGCGTGGCTCAATCGTATCGCCGGCGGGATCGCGCTGGAGCGTGGCAAACTGAGCGAAGCGATCGCCAACTACGACGCCGCACTTAAATTGTTGCCCGCCGACGTCAACGCCGGTGGCGAGGCCGAGCTTCGCAATGAGACGTTGATGGAGTACGCCGCCGCCCACCTGCGGCTCGGTCAGACCGGCACGGCACGTCCGGCGTTGATGGAGTTGGTCGCCCGCGATCGGCTCAACATGCAGGCGCGCGTCCAATTGACCCGCTTGCTGCAATCGGAACGCAAGTTCGAAGAAGCTGGCAAACAAATCGACGATCTGGAACGGTTTCTGGGCAAAGAGAATCTGATCGTCGAACAATTGCGCATCGCCAATTATTCGGGCCGCGAAGATGAGTTGCGCACCCGGTATGCGACGATGTCCGAAACCACCGTCCCGCAGATGGCGATCAAGCTGCAGACCGCCGGTCAGTTGGGCGATGCTCCGGAGCAGGAACGGCTCGCGCGGGCAATCCTCGCCGCCGACCCAAAGCAATCGCAGGTAGCCGCAGTGCTGGCGCAGATGTTGTTGCGAAGCGACAAGCGGGTTGAGGCGCTGGCGCTGCTTGACGCAGCAATTGCGGCGTCTCCCGAAGACAAGCAGATCAAGAATCTGCGTGAGTCGATCGCCGCCGAAACGTCGGAAGACCGTCGCGCCCTGCTCGATCGGCGAATCGAGGACATCACCGACCCGTACCAGCGTGAGCTTTCGCGCTCCGAAGTACTGCGTCTGCAAAACAAGCCCGACGAAGCGATGGCGGCGCTGAAAAAGGCCGAGACAATCAATCCCAAGGATCTGCGCGCCCCGCAGCAGCAGTTTGAATTGTACCTTGCCCAGCAGAAGCCCACCGAGGCCGCTGCGGTACTGGAACGACTCGTTGCGCTGAAGGCGGATGAATCCGACCTGGAAACCCGTCGTGTGCGGCTGATTGTCGCACGCGCTCAGGCCGAAACCAGTCCCGAAACACGAAAAACGCTGATCGACGAAGCCCTGGCGCTGGCGTCGCAGGTGTCGCGTCGCTATCCGGAAATCGCCCAACCCACGCTCATCTACGCCAGTCTGCTGCAGGATACGGGCAGCTACGACACCGCACTGGAGCAGTACCTGATTGTGCTCGATAAGCAGCCGACCAATGTCCCGGCCAACCGGGGTGCGGTGGCGTGCCTGGTCGCACTCAAGCGATTCGATGAAGCCCGAACACGACTGGCGTCGGCTCGAAATCTCGCCCCCACCGACGATTCGCTCAAACAAATGGAGATGTCGCTGGAACTGGAGTACGGCGACCCGATGCGCGTCATCGATTCGCTGCAAGCCATCCAGCAAAGAGATCAGGATAACTCGCAAACGTGGGCTCAGCTCGGTTACGCGCTGGAACGCGTTGCAATGGATCGCGCTCAGAAACAGGATCAAAAAGGCGCAATCGAGTTTAACGGTCGCGCCATAGCACTGTGGCAGTCGGCAATGGCGAAGTTCCCGACCGAATTGCGGTTCGCGATTGCCTATGCCGACGCACAACGTCGCGCCGGCAATCCCGCCCAGGCCGACGCCGCGATCGAAGCACTCGTCGCCAACCCGGCGTGGTCTGACAAGCCCGAAGCCATTGAATTGCTTGCCACCCAATACCAGCGATCCGGCAAACCCGAACAGGCCGAAGCGGTACTCGCTCAGTTCGTCTCCCGCACCAAGCCGATCCCGACCAGCACGCTTTTGAAACTGGCGATGCACCTGATCGATCGTCAGCGGGTGCAGGATGCACTGGCGGTGCTGGATCTTCAGAAGGACGACCCGCAGGTTCGACGCACCCGCATCGAACTGCTGATCATGGCCAACGACTTGGATTCCGCCCGCCGTGCTGTGCAGGAAGGCCTGGCGGCCGACCCGACGACCGACATGCGGCTGCTTGCGGCGTTTGTTGAGTTTCGCTCGGGCAAATGGGATCAGGCCGACGGCTTCCTCGCCACCGTCCTCAAAGAACGCCCAAACGACCCGGCCGCTTTGTACTACCGGGCACAGGTGCGTCTGAATCAGTCGCCTTCCGATGTCCCGGGGGCTCAGGCAGACTTGCAGCGCGTGCTGTCACTCAATCCCGGCAACTCCGAAGCCAGATTGACCTATGCAGAGCTTCTGAATCGACAGAACCAGCGCGATGTGGCGTTACAGCAACTGGAAACCGCCTGGCGGTATAGCGATCGGTCGAAGGTCGTGCTGTTGCGTCTGGTCGATTCTTATCTGGCGCAACTGACCCCGCAGCCCACGTCCGCCATGCGCGCGATCGATGGTGCCAAACAACGCGTCGCAGAGTTTGCCAATGACCCGGATATTCTGCTGGCAGAGGCGAACGTGCAGATGGCACTGAGCCAGAATAAGCGAGCCGTCGAAGTCGCCAAGCAGGCTCTGGCGGTCGCACCGGACAATGCACAACTGCAGCAGCGGTACTATGAAGTGCTGTTGCGTGCCGGTTCGTTGCGGGAAATGCTTCGGGAGTCTGAGCCGGTGCTGGCCAAGGACAAGGGCGCGTGGTGGTTGTATCGGCTGCGCGGGATCGCCCAGCGTCGACTGGAGCAACGCCCCGAAGCGACCCAATCCTTCGATGCCGCGTTGAATCTGGTGGTCGCGGCGCAGAATGAGCAGGCAATCAATGTCGTCGTTCGTACGATCTGGCAGGAACTGGGCATCAACGAAGCGATCAAACGCGTCGTCCCGCTGGCTGAGAGCGACAACGCCTCGAAGCTATTGCTGGCAACCCTCTATCAAGCCGCCAACGATCCGGCCAAAGCGGTGTCGGTTTTGGAACGCGTCCGCACGGATATCGAACGGCTTCGACCGGAACAAAAACGCGTTCTGCTGCAAGCGTTGGGCTCGACCTACCTGCAGATCACCCCGCCTGCACCCGACAAAGCACGGCAAGTCTATGAAACGCTTTTGCAGGAGATGCCCAACGACATGTTGCTGCTGAACAATCTCGCCTACGTCTATACCCTCTCCGATAGTGGCGGGACGATCAAAAAGGCGTTGGAATACAGCACTCGCGCCTATGCGATCAGTCAGACGATCTCACAGTTTGACCCCAGTGTGCGGTATGTTCAGGACACCCACGGTTGGGTCATGGTTCTAAATGGGCAGTTGGCGGATGGGATTAACCTGCTCCGCACCGCTTCAGAAGGTGCTGGCTTCCCCGATGTCCACATGCACCTGGCCGAGGCGTATTTGATGGACGGTCAACTCTCCGAAGCCCGCCGGGCCTTGGGACGCGCCGAAGAGACCATTCTGACGCTCAAGAGCAAAAATCAGCCGATTGATCCCGCGATTCGGCCCCGCCTGGATCGCCTCACGACCGATCTGGACGCCAAGGAGAAAGCCGCACTGGGTGCCGCACAATGAACGCGAACTGAACAATGCCCCGTTATTTTGATTTTTTGACAGGATTACCGGGCTTGGCAGCCTGCGACATCTTTGCGTTAAAATTGATTTTCAACCGGACGATAGATGGTGTAGATTCGTGTGTCTGCGTCGCGCCAGTGGGCGTGACTTTGGGGAGTTCGGTCCGATAAGCCGACTGACACGGTTGAGTCTGATCGGCCTTTTTTGGCTTGGGATTGGTGTCTTCCGGTAGGAGTTTTGATATGACGACGTTGCCCACGACCACCAGCATTCGCTTACCCAAACGCGCCGGCGCGGCCAATCAGCCGCTGGCGATGCCATCGACCCCGATGGGCCCGATGGGGATGCCGGTTGCGCAGCCTTTGCTCACCCCCGCCGATGTCTGGCGCGTGATCCGCGGCAATTTCTGGATCATCGTCGCAACCTGCATCGTTGCCGGCATGATCGGCTTTGGGCTCTATTGGTGGCAGTCGCAAACCAACCCCAAGTTTGAAGCCGTCGGCTGGGTCGAAGTCCTGCGTCAAACCCGCGTCGATCCACGCACCAGCGAAATGATCGCGATGGACGACGGGATTTTTGATCTGAAGATTGAACAGCGCACGCAAACCGAAAAACTGCTGAATGAGGCACTCTGGACCTCGGTTATCGACACCAACCCCAAAGTGCGCGAATTGGAATGGTTCGCGAAGTTCAAAGCCGAAGAGGGCAAGCAGGCCGGTGCCAAAACCGCCGCGATGCTCGCCAAGGAGGATCTTGAGAACAACTGGAGCGTCACCCCCCGCCCGGAATCGCGTCTGATTCGCGTGTCGATGACCGCAGGCAACCCCGAGAATGCCAAAGACCTTGTGCAGATGATCGTGGAAGCACACATCTCGGGTCAGCAGAAGCTGACTGCCGACCGCACATCGGGTGATTTGCAGACCGCTAAGCTGTGGCAAACGCGTTACAGCCGCGAAATGCAGAACGTCAAGGACCAGATGAGCCGCGTGCAAGGCACCCTCAACGCTGGTGGCGGCACACCCAATGCGGGTCGCGCCAATGTGATCGAAATCGAAATCGGGCAGCTCATCACCGCCGCGATGAAGTCCAAGCTGGATTCAAACACCGCCCAGGCCCAACTCGCCGCCATGGAAGCCGCTGTGCAGGCGGGCAACGAACCGGCCCAGGTCGAGCAGATGGTGCAGATGGATCAGACCGTCGCCCGCATCAAGGCGATGGTCGATGAACTGGACCTGCAACTGGAAAGCTACAACAAACAAGGCACCAACAGCCCGTTCATTCAAGAGTTGACCAACCGTCGCAATGCTGCGGTCGCGAAGCTCAAATCCCGCGAAGCCGAGGCCCGCGCCACCTATCGCAATCAGTTGCTCGACAGCATGCGATCCATGGTTCAGTCCGGCCGCGCCGAAGAAGAGGCCCTTAACGCGCTGATCGACACCAAACGTACGCAACTCGGCGAGATCTCGACACAATTGTCCAACTTCTTCAGCCTCAAGGAAGAGTTCGACAGCTACAAGATTCTCATCCGTGAGATGGATGATCGCGTCGCTCTTTTGGAAAACGCGCTTCGCCAGCAGTCTGCGGGTGTGCGTTGGTCCAACATGCCAATCACCCCCGATCAGCGTAGCTCGCCCAAGCTGAGCATCTATATGCCGGTGGCGATCATGCTCGGATTGGCGTTGAGCCTGGGTCTGGCGTTCCTGAAGGAATTGATGGACACCAGCGTCCGTTCGCCGCGCGATCTGCAGAAGGTCGGCTCGATGAGCCTGCTGGGGATGATCGCGTCGGAAGACGACGACCCGCAACTGGCCGGCGTGCCGTTGCACCTGATCATCAGTCAGGCACCGCACTCGATCATGTCCGAACAGTTCCGTCAGGTCCGCACCCGGCTGCAACACGCCGTGTCGCTGGACACCACCCGAACCATCGTCGTTACCTCC
>JBGSMH010000105.1:0-3561 GCA_041740275.1 Phycisphaerae bacterium | reverse complement strand
CCGCACGCGGCATCTGCTGGAGGACTTTGCATCCAGCTTTACCAGTGCTGATCAGGTCATCATGCCCGACATCTACTTTGTGCGCGACAGCGAAGAAGAACGCCGCAGCGTCTGCACGATGGACCTGGTCAACATGATCACCCAGCGCGGCCAGTCGGCGATACACATCCCGGCGTTCGACCAGATCGTCTCTCACCTGCAACGAGAAGTCCGCGAGGGTGATCTGGTGGTCACCATGGGTGCGGGCAACGTCAATGAGATTGGCATCGATTTGGTGAGCCTGGCATGAATTTTTGATGACGCGCGGTTTCGGGCGGGAATGGGAAGTACGAAGATGCACTTGGTTACCGACAATCCTTTCACTGGCCTCGAAGCGTTCGTCAGCGAAAATGTCGCCCTCGCCCCCTTTACGTGGTACCGCATCGGCGGACCCGCACGATACCTGGTACGTCCCCGCTCCACAGAAGACTTGCAGACCGCCGCCAGACGTTGCAGTGAAGCGGGCGTTCCGATTTATGTGCTGGGCTTGGGCGCGAATCTGCTGGTCTCGGATAAAGGCGTCGACGGCGCGGTCTTTCAATTCAGCGACCCGTTCTGGAAAAACGTCTCGTTCAACGGCACAAGACTCGACATCGGCGCCGGTGTGGACATGGGCAAGTTGCTGGTCAAATGTGTTCGCCAAGGCAAAAGCGGCTTGGAATGTCTGGCCGGCATCCCCGGTACGGTCGGCGGGGGGATCCGCATGAACTGTGGCGGGAAGTTTGGCGATATCGGCTCCGTCATTGACACCGTCACCGTCATGGACGCCAGCGGCGAAATCTTCCAACGCACCAAAGATGATCTGGTCTTTGACTACCGCAAAACCAACATCGTCGCGCCGTTCATTCTCGGCGCGTCCATCGTGCTTCAGGAAGAAGACCCTGACGCGATCATGGCCCGCACGAAAGAAATCTGGATGTACAAGCGCAACACCCAGCCGCTAAACACCAAAAACTGCGGCTGCATCTTCAAAAACCCGCGCGGCCTCAGTGCCGGCGCTCTGATCGATCAGACCGGGCTTAAAAGCCTGCGAATCGGGCAGGCCGAAGTCAGCGACAAGCACGCCAACTTCATCGTCGCCCACCCCGGATGCTCCAGCGAAGATGTGCTCAAACTCGTCAAAGTGATCAAAGAACGTGTGTTCGAGAAGCACCAGGTGCTGCTCGAAAGTGAAGTCAAGATTTGGCCCATTTAAGGAGTGAGCGTCGGCGGCGAATAGTGGCTATTGCCTGCTATCTATCGCCCACTGCTCACTGATGAACCATGAGAATCACAGTCCTCTGCGGCGGTCCTTCTGCCGAGCGTGAAGTCTCGCTGATCTCCGGAAACGCCGTCGCCCAAGGCCTGCGCGACGCCGGACACGATGTCTTCGTCTCCGATGTTTCACCCACCGATCTGTCGGCATTAGATCACCCCTGCGACGTGGTGTTTCCGGTTTTGCACGGGGCGTTTGGTGAGGATGGCCAGATCCAGACGATTCTCGAATCGCGTGGGATGAACTTTGTCGGCTCCTGCGCCGCCGCCAGCCGGATTGGCATCGACAAGATCGCCACCAAGCGTGTCTGGCGTGATGCCAGCCTGCCCACACCCGGCTGGAGCGTCCGCACCACCCACTCGACCGGTCCCGTCACTCGCCAGCCGCCTTGTGTGGTCAAGGCGATCGATTCGGGCTCCAGTATCGATGTGTTTCTGTGCCAAACGACCCAGGAACGCGACGGCGCGATCGAATCCCTGCTGACCAAGCATACGCGCTGCATGATCGAACAATTGATCCACGGCCCGGAGATCACCATCGGCCTGCTGGAAGGCCGGGCATTGCCGCCCATCCGCATCAAAACCGATCGCGCGTTCTTTGACTACAACGCCAAATACACCAAAGGCGGTGCCGAGCATTCGTTTGATCTGGATCTGCCCGACGATCTGGTCCAAACCTGCATGTCGCTGGCCGAGCGGGCGTCGGACGCGCTGGGGTGTCGCGATCTGGCCCGCGTGGACATGTTGATCGACCAGGAAACGCAACAGCCATATTTGCTGGAGATCAACACCATGCCCGGCTTTACGCCCGTCAGTCTCCTCCCCGAGGCCGCCGCGAAAGTGGGCATCGCGTTCCCGCAATTGGTCGATCGTCTGGTGAAAATGGCACGATCGCGGACCAAGCTCGTCCCCCATGTTCGTCAAAAACCCGCCGCAACGGTTGCGCTGGCGAGTTAGGGCGGAAGTGGGCAGTGGGCAGTGAGCAGGGGGCAGTGAATGCGGTGTTGAACGTGAAATCTGAAATCTGAAAATTTCAAATTTCGTATTTCTACAGCCCACTGCTCACCGCCCACTGCCAACTCTTCCATTGCAGACTTCCCGGCCTCCTGACCGATAACAAGAATTGGAAAACCGCATGGCGAAAAAGACCGCGAAGGACTCAAAACCGGCGGCACCGAAAGCGGTGCGTCAACCGATCAGCCCCGAAACCGCCGCTCGCGTGCGGCGGGTGGCGATTCACGTCTCTGCCGGGCTGGCAATCGGTGCGATCTGCGTCGGGTCATTCTTCGTCGCCCAGCAATATGTCGATCGCATCACCATCACCGAATACCCGCCGCGCGTGGTGATCAAGGATCGTCCGGTGTGGATGAGCGATTCGCTCGCCGAACAAATCCTGTCATCCGTTCGACCCGTCACGCCCGCCAAGCCCGACGACCATCAACTCTTGATCGATCGCGCCCAATTGCTGGCGGCCAATCCGTGGGTGAAACAGGTCAATCAAGTCCGCCGCGGCTACGACAACGAGCCCGGCGACACCATTGAACTCGACTGCGAATTCCGAGCCCCTGTCGCGTTGGTTCATTGGCAGGACGCGTACTGGTACGTCGATGCCGATGGCGTGCGATTGCCCGAAAAACTATCCCCCGAGCAGGTCGCCAGACTCATCCAGCCGGGCCAGCAGTTGATGTTTCGCATCATTGATGGCGTGGCCAAAGCGCCGCAACCCCCGGGCAAGACCTGGCCGGGCGGGGATGTGCAGGCGGGGATCGAAATGATCGCGTTGCTGACCGACAAACCGTTTGCCGATCAGATCATCAAGATCGACGTCTCCAACTACGCCGGGCGATTGGACCCCAACGAAAGCCAGATCAATCTTGTGACCCGCTACGCGACCGAAATCCGCTGGGGCCAACCTCCCAGCAGCGGGGCGTTTTTCGTCGAGCAGAAGGTCGATCGCAAGCTGGACGCGTTGAACGAGGCCCGCAAACAGACCGGCCGGGTCGATATGAATCGGCCGTGGATCGATCTACGTTTCGACAGCCCGACGGTCCCGACCCCCGGTTCGCCCAACCCCTCCGTCACCCGCACCGCCAACGGGCAATGAACGCGGATCGGATTTTGTCACGATCTTGCGTTCCACAATTCACTTGTTGCATTTGTTGCATCGGTTTTCATCGATATGAAAATCATAACCCTTGGCCGCCGAAGAACTTAAAAATTTCGACACCTCCAAAGTGTTGCGCGCCGCGTGCAACTGTTGCAACTCCT
>JBGSMH010000104.1:0-4898 GCA_041740275.1 Phycisphaerae bacterium | reverse complement strand
CGGGCTTGGGCTTTGGTGCTGGCTGGGGTTTTTCGATCAGGCCAGCGTAGCGCAGGTAGACCAATAATGCCCCCATGCCAAACGCCAGCGAAAGTGTGTTTTTGCGTTCAGCAATCCATGCGACGCTTTCGACATTGATCGGGTGAACCGCAAAGATCGCCGCCGCCAGCCACGCACCGGGAACGCGCAGGCCTTGGAGGATTTTGGCCAGCATCAACACACTGGCGGCGTGAAGCAGGAAGTTGATCGCGTGCGACACCACCGGATTCCGGCCAAAGATCTGCACCTCGATCCAGAACGACGTAAACGTGATCGGGTAATACTGCGGCGTCGTGCCGATCTGCGTCCACATGCGGCTCAGGCCGTTGAGGTCGTCCAGATTCTGGTTGGCCTGCACATAGGTGTCGTCGTCCCAGATGTAGCCAAATTGCGTGGAGTAGCCGTAGCAGATCACCACCAGCGCCAGCAGGATGAGCATCCCGATCTGCCCGCGCAGGAGGGATCGGAGCGGCGAATCTTCTGATTGTTCGGCCAGTGTGGTCATGCGCGGGTTCCTCGTCTGTTTCGCGAGGGATGATAACCCAAAACCGCCGGGAGGGCGCATGTGGGCAATCGCCTGTCATTGGATTAAAGTGGAATCGTATGTCCCCAGACCAACCAACCGCCAGACGCAACGTGATATGGGTTTTTGGTGATCAACACCGGGGCCAGACCCTGGGTCACATGGGCGATCCGAACGTCTGCACGCCAAATATCGACCGACTGGCGAACAATGGCTTCACAAGCACCGCCGCCGTCGGGGGGTCGCCTTTGTGCTGTCCGTATCGCGGGTCATTGCTGAGCGGGCGATATCCGCATCTGTGTGTGCCCGGGCATGAATACCCCTACCCAGACGGGATGCCGACCCTTGCCCACCCCCTGAAGGACGCGGGGTATCACACCGCATGGATCGGAAAATGGCACGTCGATGGCTTCAAGGAGCGCACCGGTCGCGCGGCGTTGCACTCGGTTCCGCGTGCACGTCGCGGCGGGTTTGACCTGTGGCTGGGGTTCGAAAACAACAACGCCCAATACGACAGCTACGTCCACGGCCACGACGCCAGCGGCAACGAAATCGCCCACTACCGCCTGCCCGGATACGAAACCGACGCCTTGACCGATCTGCTAATCAATTACCTCACCGATCGTTCGACTCAACCCGATCAGCCGTTTTTTGCCGGGCTGTCGGTACAGCCACCTCACAATCCGTATGTCGCACCGGCGGAGTTTATGGGTCGGCACACGCCCGCCAGGGTGGAACTGAGGCCCAACGTGCCCAACATCCCGCGTATCGTCGACCAGGCCCGTCGGGGGCTGGCGGGATATCACGCGATGATCGAAAACCTCGACTGGAATCTCGGCCGGTTGTATGCCGCACTGGATCGACTTGGCCTGCAGGATTCCACGACAATCATCTTCTTCTCCGATCATGGGGACATGCACGGCTCTCACGGGCAGTTTCTCAAGACCTCGCCTTGGGAGGAATCGATCCGCGTCCCCTTCTCCATGGGCAATACCCGCAGCCAGTACGGGTGCAAGAGCCAACGTGAAGCGATCCCGATCAATCACGTCGATATCACCGCCACCACGCTGGGGCTTTGTGATGTGCCGGTGCCCGATTACATGCAAGGCTACGACTATTCGCACCGCTACATTGCTGGCCGAAAACTTATGAAACCCGAGCCGGATTCGGCGTTTTTGCAGATGGTCATCCCGACGATGCACGGCAACAGTGTCGATCGCCCGTGGCGCGGAATCGTCACCACCGATGGATGGAAATACGCCTGCCTCGAACATCAGCCATTCGTCATGTTCAATCTGAATGAAGACCCCTACGAACAGGCCAATCTTGCCTTCAACACGCGGTTTGCCGTCAAGCGAAAGCAACTGCACGAGCGACTGAAACAGTGGATCGAGTCAACCCAGGACCAGTTTCCACTCCCGGAGATATCATGAAACGATTCGCTTGGATGATCGCCTGCGTCATGGTTCTGTGCGCCGCGACAAACGTGTACGCACAGTGGACCATCGAACTGACGCGCGAGGCGACGTTTTTGCTGCGTTACGACGGTGCGACGGTCATGCGCTGCAAATACATCGCATGGGGACCGAATTGGAAAGCGGCGTCGATCGACACCGCGATCAACCCCAATCAAGGCGAACGCTGGGCCTTCTCGGGCGACTCAAAAGGACTGAATCTCGATATCCACGGGCACATCAACTGGACCGAAGGGCAGATGCGATTTGCCTACGACCTAGTCGCGTCCAAGGCGTCGGCGGGCAATATCGGTGGCGGTGCGTCGTTCGATTTGAGACTGGATCGGCAGGTTTTTGGCGACAATGTCGCAAAGCCGGAGTTGACAGACACTGGATTCACCTGGACACCCAAGCCAGGGCAGACCGTGTCGGTCAGTTTTGAGGGTCTGGATCGCAAACCGTATTTCGAAAAGAATCGGCTGGACGAGATTCGGGCGTTTTTCATCCCCAGTAACATCGAAGCCGGCCGTCGGACCGCCGGGATGACCGTCGCACTGCCCGCCGGGACGACTCGAGTGGATGGCGTATCGAAGTTGTACGCCCGACCGGATGACAGTTGGCATGCAAACACCATCGACTGGTCGGTGTCTCCGATTGACCTGTCGTACCTGAATCACAAGCCCGCCGGGAGCAAGGGGTTTGTTAAGGCCAATGGCGACCGGCTGGTCTATGGCGATGGGTCGGAGGCGCGGTTCTGGGGCGCGAACGTGCAGGCGTATGCGCTATTTGATGCGACCAATGAGGCGATCGAGCAGCAGGCCAAACGCATCGCGTCGTTGGGGTTTAATCTCGTCCGCATCCACCATCATGATTCTGCAGAGTGGTCGCCGAATGTGTTTGTAAAAGATGCTGACAACACGCGCGAGTTGGACGAAAAGAGTCTCGATCGCATCGACTATTGGGTGAAGTGTCTGAAGGACAACGGCGTGTATGTGTGGCTGGATCTGCACGTCGGGCGGCCTTTCCGTCCGGGCGACAAAATCGAAGCCTTTGACGAACTCAAGCCCGGTAAGACAGGTCGCCAGGGCAAAGGGATGAGTTATATCAACTTGTCGATCACCGACCGCATGAAATCGTTTGCCGACGCCTATCTGAAGCGCACGAATAAATACACGTCCACCCGCTATGTCGATGAACCGGCTGTCATGGGTGTGCTGATCACCAACGAAAACGACATCACAAATCATTTCGGCAATGATTTTCTGCCGGACAAGAACAATCCGATCCATCAGCACTGGTTTGAAGAAATCCGCGACAAACTCGTCCGCGAGCGCGGCCTTGATGGAGCGACGGCATGGAAGACGTGGGAAGCGGGTGCGTCCAAAATCGTGCTGAATCAGATCGAATACGACTGGAACGTCGATTTCATCAAGCACTTGCGAACGATCGGGGTGAAAGTGCCGATCGCCACAACCAACACATGGGGCAACAATCCGCTGTTTAGTCTGCCGGCACTGACTGCTGGCGATGTGATCGACGCACACGCCTACGGACAGACAGAATCGCTGTCGAGCAATCCGAAATACGATGATATGTCTTCGCACTGGATCGCGGCGGCACAAGTATCGGGCAAGCCGCTGGTGGTGACAGAATGGAACACCGAATACCCACAGCGGGACCGCTTCACCCAACCGCTGTTCATCGCTGCCACCGCCGCGTTTCAGGGTTGGGACGCACCGATGATCTATGGCTACCAGCAGGCACCACTGGTCCGACAATCCAAGATCGAAACCTGGGGCATTTCGTCCGATCCGGCCCACGTTGCGCTCATGCCGACTGCGGCGCTGATCTTTCGTCGCGGCGACGTCAAACGCGCCGGCAGCACCGTCGTTTTCGCGCCCGGCGACGCGCTACTGAACAAATCCATCTCGCCCGAAAACTCACCGGCATTGCGAACCATATCCGAGCGACACCGTCTAGCGATCGGCCTGCCCAAGACCGCACTGTTGCCATGGCTGCAAGGGGTCGATCGGGGTGATGTTGCTGATCCCGACGCAATCGTCGGTGGGATGGGAGAAACATCGGTCACCTCGGATACCCAACAACTCACGCGCGACTGGCGCGTTGGCCGATTCACGATCGACACGCCGATGACGCAGGCGGTGATGGGTTGGGTTTCGGACAAGCCGATCAAGCTGGCGGATGTCACGTTTACCATCCGCACGCCCAAAGCGACGGCGGCGATCACGTCGCTGGATGGTCAGCCCATCGCCCGATCCAAACAGCTTTTGCTGACGGTCGCCGCACAGGCGGGCAATATCGGCAAGCCGCAGGCGATTCGCGCCGAGCCCGTGGTCGGTACACTTGAGATCGCCGGTACGTTTTCGGTCCAGGCGATCCGACCCAACGGCAGCCTTTATCCAGCCAAAGTAACCACCGGTGCGATCCCGTTCGGCAGCGAACCGACCCACTGGTATCTGCTCTCCCGGAGGTAATCTCATGCGCGCGGTCATGGTCATGTTCGACAGTCTCAATCGGCACTTCCTCTCCCCGTACGGCTGTGATTGGACGCACACGCCCAACTTCGCCCGCCTGGCAAAGCGAACTGCCACCTTCGACAAAAGCTATGTCTGCTCGATGCCGTGCATGCCCGCGCGACGCGACATCCACACCGGCAGACCCAATTTTCTGCACCGCTCTTGGGGACCGATCGAGCCGTTTGATGACTCGATGCCGCAGATTCTAAAGGAAAACGGCATTTATTCTCATTTAATCACAGATCATTATCATTATTGGGAAGACGGCGGCAGCACCTATCATTCCCGATATAGTTCATGGGAAACGGTTCGAGGGCAGGAGGGTGACCCATGGAAAGGAGAAGT
>JBGSMH010000103.1:0-8634 GCA_041740275.1 Phycisphaerae bacterium | reverse complement strand
GCGGACGACGTACCACCGCTCGCCGCGATAATACTGACGAGAAATCTGTGCCGTCGGACGCAAGCGGGGGCGCAAGCTGACCACGCGGTACCAGGATTCGGAGAAAGTGGGGCGGAGGGCTAAAGACATAGGGCTTGGGGCTTGGGGCTTGGGGTTTGGGGGCTGATAAAAAGTTACCAAGCCCTAAGCCCGAGGCCCTCAGCCCATCTCTTTCTTAAATCCAGAGTTTCAATCTCACCCATTCCCACAACCGGTGGGTTCCGTGCCAGATGAGGGGTTTCTTTTGCCAGTCGATTCGGGCTTCGCCTTCTTGGCCGGGACGCCAGTTCTCGTCGCGGGTGTCGATTTCGGCAAAAACGCGGAAGGTATTTTTGGCGTCCTTGGCTTCGCCGAGCGGGATGATTCGCTCGACTTTGAACGATCTTTTGTCGTTGGGCAGCGAGGTGGTCGCCAGCGATCCGGTCGAACCGACCTGCACACGCTGGATATCCCGTTCGCTCACCCGCAGTTCGGCCAGCAGTTTGCCACTGGAGCCGATCGGGGCGATCTCCATCAATTGATCGCCTTGGCGGGTGACGTCGCCTTCGCGTTCGGTCAGATCGCCCTTGAGGATCGTGCCGTCAATGGGCGCTTTGATCGATCCGTTTTCGATGTCGTACTTGAGCACGCCGATGTCATGCTCCAGTTTTTTGGCCGCCATCTCGTGCTGCATCGCTTGAGCGTCGTCGCGCGGGTCGTCGTTGTTGCGTTTTTCGCGGGCCTGTGCCAACTCCGAATAACGCTCCAACTCTTTGGATTCCAATTGCTCCTGCAAACGCGTGGTGTCGAACTTCACGAGCACGGTGCCCGCTTCGACGAGTTGTCCAGGTTTGACGAAGACTTTCTCGATCTTGCCCTCGATCGGCGCGTTAATGATGCGCCGATTTTCGGGGACAAACTGGAAGGGTGCTGACACGCGGTACATCGGTGCCCACAGCGTCACCAGCAGGGCAAGTCCGATGATGGTGATAAAGACCACCTTCGCCAGCGTATGCCGTGGGCCGATGATGTATTTGCTGTTGTGGACGACCGACTTGCCGATCTTAACGGGGATCCAGCGGTCGTTTTCGTACCGATCGTAAATCTGCGGAGCCATCACCTCTGCCGTCACCGCGAGGCTGGTCGTCAGGTGGGGCGTCAGTTCCTTGGACGGCGGATATTCCAGCGTCATCACGCCGACCACTTCGTTACGATGACGAAGGGGGATCGAGACGATCTTGTTCCCATTTTCCATCCGCGACAGGTTCATCGCCGATCGCGTGATGTTGTTGGTCGTGTTGCCCTTGGGGTCGGGGTCGTATTGGACGAGTTCGCCTTGATCGACGCACTCTTCCATCGCCTTGATGATCGAGACGGATAATTCCTGCTTACGATCAAACTCCTCGGTATGGCTCATCGCCAGCAGTTTGACCGATCTCCATTTCACCCAGCCGAGGCTGACGCGCGACGCACCGGTGTGCGTGACCAACTCATTACAGACGTTGGCGGCGGCGCTTTTGAAGGTTTCGCCATTGGCAAACGCTGCGGCGCTTTGCAGAACATCCTGATGTCTCTGAGTGGTTTGCAGCGACTGCTCGTTGGCACGTCGCAAAAGCCACAGATCAAAATAACCGGCCACCAGCCGCATTGTTTCCAACCGCTGCTGGGCCCGTTCCTGATCGCGACATCGCGTGATCACACAACTGGCGGCGATGATGTTTTCCTGATCGCGCAGGAGCGTGACAAGGCAGAACTGAGGCTCGATCGATTCGTCGGCGGCACCGACGTCGATCACCCCGTCTTTTCCCTGACGCAAACATTCGCCAATAATTTCGGAAAACGCCTGTAGCGCGGCATTGCGGGTTTCGTCATCTGATCCATCTGGACGGATGTGGGCGACATTGCGAAGTTGTGCCCCTTCCTGTCCAGGTTCGAGCAGGAAACCGGCGGCTTCGGTGCCGTTGACGACAATCGCCTGCACGGTCAACAGATCGTGCATGAACTCGCGAATATCCGGGCCGGCGGCGAGTAGCTTGGCAACCAGGCGCGATCGGGTCAGGGCTTGCTGGCCTTGCTGCTGTTCGCGCTGGCGTTGCTGTTCGGAGCCGGAGTTTTGTGCTTCTACAATCGTGGCCACTAATTCACCTTGGCTGCTGTGTTCGTTTCGCGACTATTTCCCCGCTGCGGTCGTCATGACCGCCGGGATTCTGACTTCCATGGTCAGTCCCGTCGAGCGGTTTTTCGGATTCGGCATTTCCAGCCGGATCGTTTGGGTATCCGCCCGGGCGTCAGCGACCGGGACGATAAGGTTAATCTTCGCTTTTTCCCATTCACCTTTGGGGTAACGCACGTCCAGTTCCTGTCCCGACGACAGCGCCTGCACGACGTGCGTCGGCAGTGTCTTAAGTTCGATATACATCGGGTCATTCTTGACGATGACGATCGAGGGTTTGTCGATATCGGCGACTTCGCCTTCCTTTTGGACGATCTTTTCGACGATTCCGTCGATCGGAGACAGGAGCGTCATGTATTCGACGCGAACCTCCTGCAGTTCTTTCTCAGAAACTTTGGTTTTTTGCTCATGTTTGCTGACTTCCACTTCCGCCTGAGCCAGCTTTACTTCCAATTCTGCGGACAAAAACTCCGATTCAGACAACGCTTTACGCTGGAATAATTCTGTTTTGCGACGCAGTTCGACTTCCTTGTTCTCAAGTGCCGCCTGTTTGGCGTTGATCACCAGCGACCGGTCGGCCTCCAGTGCGATGGCTTCAAGGCGTTTGCGCTCGATCCGGTCGTCCTGCTTCATCAGAACGTCCCCTTTCTTGACCCGATCGCCTTCCTTGACAGCGACTTGCCCGATGATGCCTTGGTAGGGGAAAGCCAACTCGCGTCGTGAGGAAGGGGCGGTGACGCCTTGTTCGATACGTTCCCCTGCCTGAGCGCCGGATTGTGCAGGGGCGCCCGGGGCGTGGTTGGAAGTCGCCGCTATCAATGCGGCCAGAAGATTGGTCGGTCGGAACACGAGAATAGTCCTTGGTGAAAACGACGGCACATCCCCTGTCGCGGCCTCGGGGACGCGTACAGAGGGTATAGAGTTTCTAAGCGACCCGGTCAACCCTAAAGTAAACCGGGCGAATATAGAGAGTATAGGCACTTGGTAGCCCATCGGAGCAAACGACGGCATGGCTTTAGGTGACATTTCCGAGAAAGTGATAAAATTCGCTGAATTGGGTCGCTTAGAGGAGACGGATCATCGTCAGCAATTGTCCTAAACCTATTATTGACAATTCTTTACAGCAAATACTACTTCAGTTTCGCCAATCGTGCCAGGTCTTCATCCAGTCCGGCAACCAAAAGCGTATCCGAATCGGTCAACTGGGCGTCGGGATCGGGAACCGCGGAAAGCACATCCTGTAGCACATCATGCACCGCCACCACCGCGATCTTGTATTCGGTGCGCAATCTTAGCTCACGCAAGGTCTTGCCTTCCCATGAATCGGGCACCGCCATCTCCTGAAGGCTGAATCCGGGAGCCAGGCGAACATAATTGAGGATTGCACTGCCCGACACGCGTTGGGCGAGGGCAAGAGCCGATTCCTGCTCTGGGAAAACGGTATCGGTCACGCCCAACCGCTGCATCACCCGGGCGTGGTCGTTGCTGATGACCTTAACAAACACTTCTTTCACATTCAGATCGCGGAGCATCATCGATGCCAGAACGCTGGAGGAGATGCTGTCTCCAGTGGCGACGATCCCGACGTCGGCATCGCGTGCCCCGGCACGTTCCAGGGTTTTCAGATCCCTTCCGTCGCCGACGATCGAGCGGGTGACCTGTGCCGCGACCCGATCGACAGCGTTTTCGTCCGGGTCGATCGCGACCACTTCGTGACCTTGCGTATACAAAGCGGCGGCGGCACTGCTGCCAAAGTTGCCCAAGCCGATGATGACAAAACGTTTCATAATAAACCTCGATTGGTCTTAGCCGACCATCACGTCCTCGTGGGCGTAGCGGAAAGTGCGTTTGCCGTCGCGCTGCAGCGTCAGTGCCGCCGCCAGCACCAGCGGTCCGACCCGGCCAGCAAACATCAGGAACACCATGATCAGGCGATCAACTTCCGCCAATCCCGCCGTCACGCCCATCGACAACCCGACTGTATTGAACGCGCTGACTGCCTCGAACATGTACGCCAGAAACATGGCCTCACCCCGATCTGTGGGCGCGGTCAACGTCATCGCAAAGATCGACAGCGTCAGCAGCGCAAATACGATTGATGCCAGTCCGATGGCACGCTGGATGGTTTCCTCGGGGATGGTTCTGCCGGCGACGGAGGTATGCGTATGTCCGCGAAAACGCGACCAGGCCACCAACGCGATGATCGCAAATGTCGTCGTCTTGAGCCCGCCTGCGGTCGATCCGGGCGACCCGCCAATCGTCATCAGCAGAATGGTGAAAAAGTTGGTACTGGTCGATGCCTGCGAGTAGTCGATGCTGTTGTAGCCCGCCGTACGTGCGGTGACGCTCATGAATGTGGCGTTGTTGATTTTGTGGAACCAGCCCATCGACGCCAGTGTGCGGTCCCATTCCAGCACGGTAAACGCGATCGCTCCGCCAACGATCAGAAGTGCGGTCGTCACTAAAACGATTCGCGAATGAAGTGAAAGTCGAAACCGCTGATTTCGGCGTCGTGCCACGAAAAACAAAAACGCCTCTTCCATGACCAAAAATCCGATCCCGCCCAGGACGATCAGAGTCATGATGATGTAGAGGATCAATGGGTTGTCGTGCTGGCTGATCAGCGAATCGGAGAAAGTGGAAAAACCGGCATTGCAGAAGGCACTGACCGAATGAAACACCGCCGGCCAGACCGCATTTTTCCAGCCGAGACTCGGTGCCCATACCACATAGAGAGCGACCGCACCAATCAATTCGATCAAAAAGGTGAAAAACACAACATTTCGCAACAGGTGTTTCTGCTCCACATGCGGTGCGATCTCGGCAGTGTTCATGGCGACGTCGGATTGCCTGAGCGACAGTCGCTTGCCCAGCGCGACGATGATTAAGCTGGTAAATGTAATGATCCCCAGCCCGCCAAGTTGGATGAGCAACAGGATGAATCCCTGCCCGCGCGGCGTAAACCGGGTGGCGGTATCAACGACGATCAAACCCGTGACACAGACGGCACTGGTGGACGTAAATAACGCATCCACCCACCCCAGCGGCTCACCAACGTACAATCCTGGCAGCAGTTTGAGTCCGATTGTGCCAAAAGCGACAAGCAAACCGAACGAAAGAACGAACAATTGGGGGGCGCTGAGCGGCCTGCGCCTCAGTTGGCGGGTTAACACGGCCATGGGGTGACGATCAGGGGTTCGTTTGCGAAAGATCGACACGTTTCCGAATCGTAACCGCGAGTGAACCTCCATGCCAAGTGCACCCAAAACGCCGGAACCCGAAAAGCAAGAAAAATCCCCATTTCACCCACTTGTAATCTGTTGGGGCATCGCTATTATATTCGATTCCCTTATTTTTGGACTAGAAGGTGATTTATGAAAGTACGTTCAAGCGTGAAACGTATCTGTGAAAATTGCAAGGTCGTTCGGCGTAAAAATGTCGTCCGCGTGATTTGCACGAACCCCAAGCACAAGCAGAAGCAAGGCTAGACCGAGCTTAGCGATAAACCGTCAGCCAACAAGGCTTTACGGTTGATCGCGAAGGATCGGCGGCCTCCAACTGAGGAAAACGAATGCCACGTATCGCTGGTATTGACATCCCAAACGACAAGAAGATCAAGATTTCGCTGCGCTACCTGTACGGGATTGGCCCGACCAACGCGATGCAGATCCTGAAGGAAGCTGGCGTTGACCCCGAACTCCGCGCCAAAGACATCAGCGAAGAAGACTTGTCGAAGATCGTGACGATCATCGATAACGGCTTCCTGGTTGAAGGTGCGTTGCGTCGCCAACAGGCGCAGAACATCGGGCGACTCAAGGAAGTGGGCAGCTACCGTGGCAACCGTCACCGTCGCAGCCTGCCCGTGCGTGGCCAGCGAACCCGGTCCAATGCCCGTACCCGCAAGGGACCGCGCAAGACCGTCGCCGGTAAGAAGGGCGTTAAAGAGCTCGGCAAGTAGGTAGGTTTACAGGTGTAAAGTGACGGGTGATGAGACTGACTCATCGCGTGTCACTTTACTCTTTTCACTGTTTTTGTGCGGGTAGAGCATTTGATGCTCGTGGATCCGCAAAGAGGATAGATGGCAAAGCAAGAAGGCAAGAAGGCCGGTGTGGTCAAGAAAGTCCGCAAGGGCGTGACCCGCGGCATCGTCTACATCAAGGCGACATTCAATAACACCATTGTGACGATCACCGACACCAACGGCGAAACGCTCTCTTGGGCGTCGGCCGGTTGCGTTGGCTTCAAAGGCGCTCGCAAGAGCACCCCGTTTGCTGCCGGTCGTGCAGCGGACAAAGCCGCCAACGAAGCCCGCAAAACAGGTTTGCAGGAAGTCGAAGTTCGCGTCAAAGGCCCCGGTGCCGGCCGCGAACAGGCGATCCTCAACCTGCAGCACGCGGGGCTTCGCGTCAGCTCGATCGAAGACGTCACCCCCCTGCCCCACAACGGCTGCCGCCCGCCCAAGAAGCGGCGCGTGTAATAAAAGTTATTGCTGCTGGACTGGTTGCTTAAGCAACCAGCCAGCATCACTGTCCAAAGAAAATCCGGATCGACGAGGCTGACGTACAGATGGCCCACACTGGTGTGGGCGGGAACTGTCGGCAATTCGAAACCGGAATGTAAGGAGATCTGATATGCGTATTCGCTGGCGCGGTCTGGAACTGCCCACACGGGTCGTTCGCGACACACAAGTTTCCACCGAAACCTACGGCAAGTTCACCGTCGAACCGTTCGAACGCGGCTTCGGAACGACCGTCGGCAACAGCCTTCGTCGAATCCTGCTCAGCTCGCTCGAAGGCGCCGCCGTCACCCACATCCGCATCAAGGGCGCGGAGCACGAGTTCACGAGCCTCAAGGGCATCGTCGAAGACGTCTGCGACATCATCCTCAACATCAAGGGCCTTGTCGTTCGCTCGGAATCCGACGAACCCAAGACCATCAAGATCAGCACCTCCAAGGCCGGCCCGATCACCGCGGGCATGGCTGAAGGCGATCCCTCGATCACCGTCGTCAACCGTGACCACGTCCTGGCGACCCTGACCGAAGACTTCCCCTTCGAGATGGAACTGACCGTCGGCAAAGGCCGCGGCTACCGCACGAGCCAGGAAAACCAGATCGAAACCGACGGCCCGCAGGACGTGGGCGTGATCGCGGTCGACTCGATCTTCTCCCCCGTCACCCGCGTCCGCTACACCCACGAAGACGCCCGCGTCGGTCAGCGCACCGACTATGACCGCCTGATCCTCGAGATCTGGACCAACGGCACCATCTCCGCGGAAATGGCGATGGTCGAGGCCGCGAAGATCCTTCGCAAGCACCTCAACCCGTTCGTCCAATACTTCGAACTCGGCAGCGAGCTGGTTTCCGACGAAGCAATGGAAACCCTCCGCGAAGCCGCCAAGCCCATCATCGACCCGGACCTCGAGCACAAGCTCAACATGACGATCCAGGAACTGGATCTGTCCGTCCGGGCCAACAACTGCCTCGAATCGGCGAAACTGCAGATGGTTCGCGACCTGGTCCAGAAGAACGACGCCGACCTCCTGAAGGTCCGCTCGTTCGGCAAGACCAGCCTTCGCGAAGTGAAGCGTCGCCTTGCGGACCTCGGCCTCAGCCTCGGCATAGACCTCGACGCCCTCGCCGCCGGACAGGCTCAGATCCAGTCATATTCCGCCGAAGACCTCGAAGGCGATGACGACGAGGAAGACGAAGAAGAGACCGAGGAAGTGGAACAGCAATAGGATTTTCGATTGCCGATTCCCGATTGCCCAATGAGCCACCTGTGTCTTCATTCGGCAATCGGCAATTGGAAATCGGCAATGAGATTCGGAGTTTGTCATGAGCAGACATTTGATGCGCGGCCGACAGTTGAGCCGCGATACGGAACATCGGTTGGCGCTTCGCCGGAACATGGTGCAGTCGCTGTTCGAGCACGGTAAGGTCAAGACCACCCTTCCCAAGGCGAAGGAAGTCCAGGGCTTTGCCGAGAAGTTGATCACCCTCGCCCGCACCGGCACGCTGACGGCCCGCCGTCGCGTGATCGCGGCGTTGAATGATCGCCGGGTGACCGACAGCGAGCAGGAGTTCATCCTGAACGAGAAGGGCAACCCCCGCACGGTCGTGCAGCGCCTCTTCGACGAAGTCGCGCCCCGCTACAAAGGCCGTCCCGGCGGTTACACCCGCATCATCAAGCTCGCCAAGTGGCGTATCGGTGATGCCGGCAATATCGTCCAGCTCGAGCTGATCACCGACGACCAGAAGGCCCCCACCGGCACGATCCGTCGTTCCGCCGGCCTGCGTCGCAAGCGCCAGGAAAAGAAGCAGCAGTTCGCTTCCAAGGCCCTGAAAAAGGGCGACAAGCCCGAAACCAAGACCGAAGAAGCCAAGGCCGAGTAAGGTTTCAGGCAAGTCCCCCCTTGCCCCATCACAAACTCCCCACGGGGTGG
>JBGSMH010000102.1:0-1632 GCA_041740275.1 Phycisphaerae bacterium | reverse complement strand
GTCGTATATCGCTGCGTCTGGGGATGCGTCATTGTATCTCCGCGCGCAAAGTTGCTCTCTGACAAGTGAAGAGGAAGGACCAAACTCCGGCCGGAAAGGTAGGAGTTGCAACAGTTGCACGCTGGCGCGCAACACTTGAAGGGGTCAAAAATCGTCAAGTCCCGGCACGGCCAGGGGTTATGATTTTCACATGGACCAAACCCGATGCAACAAATGCAACAAGTGAAAAAAAGTGAGCAGTCGGCGGTGGGCAGTGGGCAGAAATGTGGACTGTGGAATTGCCTTCCCCACGAACCACGAGCCACGAATCACGAATCACGCATTCCCACCAAGCCCCAAGCCCTAAGCCCCATTCTGCTTTTTCCCGCGTCCGAATGAGACTCAGTGAATATCCCCGCTATCATGTCGCCACCGATCGATTGACCTGATGGAGAAATTGAACCCGATGTCTGACAAGCCCTACGAATCACGCCGCACCTTTGCGATCATTTCGCACCCTGACGCTGGCAAAACGACGCTGACCGAGAAGTTTCTGCTCTACGGCGGTGCGATCAATCTGGCGGGGTCGGTCACGGCACGCAAGAACCAGCGGTCGGCGACCAGTGACTGGATGGAACTGGAAAAACAGCGCGGCATCTCGATCAGCTCAACCGTGCTGCAATTTGAGTATCGCGACAAGGTGATCAACCTGCTGGATACGCCCGGCCACCGGGATTTCTCCGAAGACACCTACCGCGTCCTGACCGCAGTTGATTCGGCGGTCATGGTCATCGACGCCGCCAAGGGCATCGAAGACCAGACCCGAAAACTGTTTGAAGTCTGTCGTCGTCGCGGCATCCCGATTTTCACGTTCATCAACAAGCTCGACCGCCCGACGCGCGATCTGCTGGGTCTGCTGGATGACCTGGAAAGCGTTTTGGGCATCCATGCCGTTGCGATGAACTGGCCGCTGGGGACGGGGCTGGATTTTAAGGGCGTCTTTGACCGGCACGATCAGCAGGTCCACTTATTCGAGCGTACGCCCGGCGGGGCCTATCGCGCCCCCGTTCGCGTTGCGGGCATCGGCGACGAACAGGTGCGAAAAGTCATGTCCGAGTCGGCCTATAAGCAGGCCGTGGATGAACTGGAAATGCTCGAGGGCGCAGGGACCGAGTACGATCAGGATCAAGTGACGCGCGGCAAACAGACGCCGGTCTATTTCGGCAGTGCGGTCAACAACTTCGGCGTGCAGCAATTTCTCGATTCGTTTCTGGATCGAACGTCTCCCCCGACGTCCCGCAAGGCCGGGGAGATGGTCGTCGAGCCGGATCATCCGGTTTTCAACGCCTTCGTGTTCAAGATCCAAGCCAACATGGACCCGCGGCATCGCGATCGGATCGCGTTTCTGCGGGTGGTTTCGGGTGAGTTTCAACGTGACATGAGTGCCCGCATCGTGCGGATGAACAAGTCGATCCGTCTCAGCAGCACGCACAAGTTGTTTGGCCGCGACCGGGAGACGGTCGATCGCGCCTATGCGGGGGACGTGATCGGTGTGGTCGGCCAATCCGATCTTCGCATCGGCGACACGCACACCAGCGCCGCGACGATGTCGCCGTTTGATGAGATACCGCGCTTCTCGACGGAGGTGTTTGC
>JBGSMH010000101.1:0-9365 GCA_041740275.1 Phycisphaerae bacterium | reverse complement strand
TGACCAACCCCAGCCCGCTGGAGGCGTACCAGGGATATCTCAACGACCGGTGCGTGACGATTCCGGAAGTGCTGCGCACAGAGGGGTATCGCACGCTGATGTGCGGGAAGTGGCACGTGGGCGGTGATTACAACCGGGCACGGCCTGAAACTTGGACGAAACTGGGGGACGGGCAACACCCCACGCCGTTACAACGCGGCTTCGACCGTTTTTATGGCACGTTACTTGGTGCTGGGAACTACTTTGACCCGGCGGTGCTGGTGCGCGACGACAAACTCATCAAGGCCGAGGGAGACTTCTACTACACTGATGCACTTGGGGACGAGGCGGCGAACCAGATCGGGCAGGCGGCGGTGGACGGGAAGCCGTTTTTCATGTACCTGGCGTTCACGGCACCGCATTTTCCGCTCGACGCGCGCAAGGCGGATGTGGCGAAGTATAAGGGGCGGTATAACGAGGGGCCCAGAGCGATCTCACAGCAGCGCTATAAGCGGCAGGTGGAGTTAGGCATCGTCGATCCGAAGTGGCCGATGCGGGAGGACCCGACGTTGGACAAGCGGATGCCCGCGGCGGCGATGATCCGCACGGAGGACGGGGAGCGCGCGGTGGCATCCTACGAAGAACGAATGGAGGTCTATGCGGCGATGCTCGACCGAATGGACCAGAACATGGGGAAGGTGCTGGCAAAACTAAAGGCGACGGGACAGTTGGACAACACGGTTATTCTGTTCATGAGCGACAACGGCGGGTGCGCGGAGTCCAACGCGTATGGTCCGTGCTGGGCGACGGCGAGCAACACGCCGCTGCGAAAATGGAAACAGCACACCTACGAGGGGGGAATTGCGACACCGCTGATTGCGCATTGGCCGGGCGTAATCAAGGCCGGGCAGATGACGCAGGAGGTGGGACACGTTATTGATGTGATGCCGACGTGCTTGGAGATTGGCGGGGCAACCTATCCGGCGCGGTTTGGAGAAAAAGAGATACTGCCGTGCGAGGGGCGAAGTCTGGCGCCGCTCCTGCGGACGGGCAAGCGGAAGGGGCACGAGCGGTTGTTCTGGGAGCATTTTGGAAATCTGGCGGTGCGGGAAGGGAAGTGGAAACTGGTCCACGATCGGAGGGCACCATGGGAGTTGTATGACCTGGAGGCGGACCGGCAGGAGACGAACAACCTGGCGGAGAAAGAGCCGGGGAAAGCGAAGGAACTGGCGGCGGCGTGGGACGCTTGGGCAAAGCGGGTCGGAGCCTTGCAGGATGGGCCGCGAAAACCAGGGACCACTCAACCGGCAACGGTGCCAGCGACTGCTGGACAAGGTGCGGGGTAAATCCCCCGAACCGCTCTTAACATCCACCCCAAGCGGCTCGGTACGCGCGGTCAACTGTGCCAGACCCCTCAACATCTGCGACGCAATCGACTAGAATCGCGTCAAGTGAAACCCAAGACCCTTATTCTCCGTACCGCCGGGACAAATTGTGACAAAGAGACGGCATTTGCGTTCGAGCAAGCCGGGGCCGATGCCGAGTGCGTGCATCTGAATCGTCTGATCGAAAACCCGAATTTGATCGATGGCTATCAATTGATGGCGGTACCCGGGGGCTTTAGTTACGGCGACGACATCGCCGCCGGTCGGATTCTGGCCAATCAGATCATGCACCACCTGCGCGACGCGTTTGTCGCGTTCGTGCAGGCGAAAAAGCCGATCATCGGCATCTGCAACGGTTTTCAGGTGCTGGTCAAGACTGACCTGATCCCCGGCACGATTGGCGGGGCAACGGGTCAGACCGCCACGCTCATTCATAACGATGCCGGCCGGTTTATCTGCAAATGGGTGGGACTGAAGTCGGTCAGTAAGAAATGTATCTGGACGCAAGGCGTCGACCAGATCGAGTTGCCCATGGCGCACGGCGAGGGCAAGTTTGTCCCCGCCAGCGAGTCGGTCCGCAAAGCCTTGCACGACAATGACCAGATCGCGATGGTCTATACCGGCGACAATCCCAACGGCTCGACCGACGCGATCGCCGGGGTGTGCGATCCGACCGGGTTGGTTTTTGGATTGATGCCGCACCCCGAGCGTCATATCCGCGCCGATCAGCATCCGGCGTGGACGAGACTGGGTTTGGCTAAAACAGAAGGCCAGGGATTGGCGATGTTTCGAAACGCGGTCAAATACGCGAAGTAATCTACGCCGCTTTTCCGGCGACCGCTCTAAAACAGGCGGCCTCAAGATTCAGCAGCTCGATCGTGCTTTTGCTGATCGACTTGCTCGCATCCAGACTTTCGACGACCTCGCGTGCCATCTCCGATAGCATCGCGAACCCAAAGCCACTTGACGTGCCGCGAATGGCTTGGCAAGTCGCACGGACCGCGTCGAGGTTTCCGGCATCGCATTGCGTGCGAAGCTCGCGCCCGATCTGGCGAAGCCTGGCCACATATTGTTCGACCATCTTCCCCATGTCCCCGGCGGGATCGAGTGTGCTGACGATTGGCTCGGAGCCTACGGTCCCGGCACATAGCCATGTCGCTAGCAAGGATGCGACTTTGCAGGCGTCGAACGGTTTGCCCAGTACCGCACTGACCCCCGCATCCTGAGCGGCTTTGATTTCCGACGGATTGGTCTCAGCCGTCACCAGTGCGATCGGGCCGGCGTAGCCTGCGGTACGGAGGGTCTTGACGACGCCGACCTTCACCGCCCCGCCGCTGGTGAAATCGCAGAGCACGCAGTCGAATGCCCCGGCTTTGACCTTCTCGATCGCCTCTGCGGTGGTCCTGCAACTGGTCAGTTTGATCTGCGTACCCTTGAGGAAATGCTGCATCAGCATCAGGTCCATTTCCTGCTCGTCCAGATGCAGAACGTTGCCTTCCAGCCGGGCCGGATCAATGGTGGAGCAGTCTTCGAGTTCGCCCCACTCGGACGGATCAACATAGAGCTTGGGGAAGATCTTCTGGTCGAATCGAACGCCGATCAGATGGATGGTTTTGGTGATCAGGGCACAGTGCTGAACGACGCCGCGAATCACGTCGTCGCGCCCTTGGCGGCGGCGAAGGACGATTTCGACAACGGTATTTTTGTGCAAAAAGCCCTGATAAAGAAATGACAGTCCACCGGCAGAGAGATTGCGGGTGGTGACAAAACTGGCGCTGGTACTACCCCCGGGGTGATAAATGCGGACCGCGATCTCGTTCTTGCGAAACGCCACGCGCGGCAAGACGCGCTTGTTCCTGGCAGGGTTCTTGTCCTCCAGTGCGTCAAGTCGATCGAGCATGGACTGGCGCTCTGCGTCGCTCAATCTCGCCTGGCTGATTCCGTCACGGGGTGGGGCGTTCATGCGATTACTCTCAAGAGCCCGACGCCGCCCGCTTTCCAAAGCGGTTGGCGCAGGGGTACAGGTCCTATGTTGTTCGTCGGCTTATCGGCTGGGCACGTTTATGAACATTCTGTGACCGTTCGCAGATAGGTCAGATGCTGCCGCGTGGGGAGACGGAGGTCGAGAGCGTGAGGATGCGTCCCTGCTCGGCGTTATTCATGCCCGGCGCGTTATCGGCGGTGCGGACACTGAGCGTGATGGTCGCCTGATCGAGCAGGTCAAACCCTCCGCCGGTTTTGATGCTGAGGGCAGAGCGGGCACTGGTCATGCGGATGCTGAAGGCGGTCACGTTGCGAAGCAGCACATGATCGGTGGCGTTTTCGGTGACGATCAACTGCTGATTATCGGCGTCATATCGAAAGGTCAGTTCATTATCAGACGCATCAAACAGCCCGACGCCGATATCGGTGACAGGCACCCCGCTAGCAAAATCGGTCGCTGCGGACTCGGTGATGGGAGAGGCGGCAGTGGACGTACGCAGATACGTGCTAAGCCGGTGCATCGCCAACCGGGCACGGTGAAGCGTGTCGGCCTGGGCCTGGTTAATCGAATAGGCTTTGATCGATGCGTCCAACCCCGCCGCCGCTGCGGTGAGGAGCGACGCGGTAATCGCGATGGTGATCAGCAACTCCGCCAGACCGATACCGCGGCTTGAAAGGCGCTTCGATTTGCGCTTATTACGGGTGGCAATCATGTTCCCTCCTGATAGGTCGTCACGTCGGGCGTGATGTCGACCGCGACGTTGATCCCGTCGGGCAGGGCGCGGTTGGGGTTGTAGCGAATATTGAGTCGGCCGTAGCCGCCTTCGGGCAGTGCCGATGGATCGGTGTCGCCGTCGCTGGCACCGAAATAGCCGAGCGTGGTGTTACCCGCGCCGTCGCCAGTGATGATGATCGAACCATCAACGACGCTGGTGCCGCGTATGTCGAGGTTGCCTGCGACGACCACACCGATCAGCGTGCTGGGGGCGGCGTCGGGGTTGGTGAACGATCCCATTTCGATATTGACCTGCGGACTGACGATGGTGGCCGTCTCATCAACTTGATTGTCGAACAGCGTGGCGCCGGTGAACTCCCAGCTATTGGCAAAGTGGGTGTACGCGGTGGCGTAATTGCCTGCGATCGGGCCGTTAAACGTGCAGTTGTTGAAACGGAGGTTGTTTCCGTTCTTTGATCCCTGCGTAATCGCCTGTCCACTGGTGGCTGATCCGGTGCCGAGCAGAACCTTGTCCTTGGTGAAGCTATCTCCGCTGATTCTTCGTTTCGCCCAGTTCATCCCCTCATCCTTGCTCGTGGAAACAGTCCCGCTGGAGGTGGTAATGTCGCGCTGGCCATCGACGAAGGTGACGCCCTCGAACGTGCAGTTGTCGAATAGCGCATTGAGCCCTTTGGGGATGATCACGTTTCGCAACGTCACATTGCGAAATACCGGCCGCTTGTAGGTGGCCTGATAACTGACCGACCCGTACGGCGTGCGTTCTTGCGACGTGCCAGCGTTGGCATCAGAAACGCTTAGCGTGGTGTTGGCGATCAGGGTCGCGGTTTTCGTGGTCGTTCCGGCACTGGAACCGCTTTTGGTCCGGAAGTTGGCGGCGGCTTCTTCGAAGTTTTCGGGAGACAAATCGAAGATATCGGTGCTGCTGGCACTGAACTTCACCGGCGGCAAGCCCGGTGATTCGGGCACGACCGGGCCGACGATCATGTCGTGAATCGATTTATTGCTGCCCAGATTGGTTTGCCAGGCACTGGCGCTGGTCATCATGACGATCTGCCCACGAATCTTGGCGTAGGCGTCGGACGCGTCGATCTTGTCATCGTCGTAGCCGTAGCGTTGCGGGTCGCCGACGAACAGTGGTCCGCCCAGCGAGTCGATCGCGTCAAACAACGCCTGGTCGTACAACTTGCCGGTGGCTGAGTCGGTGAATTCAGACTTGGAGACGCCGCGATCACCATCGGAGTCATAGTGTTTGATAAAGATATCCAGCTCATCCAGATACCCGTTGCGATCGTAATCACTGAAACCGTTGCTGACCGCTTGGGCGTAGCGTTCGGTGTCGTTGACGCTGATGAGGCCGGAATAGCCTGCGTTTTGCGATTCCAGCAAGGACTGCCAAGATAGAATGTCAGACTTCAGTTCGCTGTCTAAGTGCGTGAAATCCGACAGCATCAGGATGGGCGGGAATTTGTTGGCCGTGCCCATCGCGACCGGGCCTTCGATAATCGTATTACGCCCGAGTTGGATCGGCACTTTCCCGGCGATCGCGAACCGGATCTTTTTATCGACCCGAAACCGCATCGACACCGCGCGTTCGGCGCTCCCGTACCGGCCAATACTGGTCACTTGCAGCATGCGAGAATCGACTGGGTCCTTTTCGATGCGGATAACAAACGATTGCGAACCTTCAAGAGTAATGGACGACGACTGAATGCTGTCAGTGGTCACGACGGTGGCGCGTTCGGACGCTTTGGCGAGTTTGTTAAAATCGGCAACGATCGCCGACCGCACCGAAGGCCATAGCGCCGCCGCCACTTCGGGGCTGATCACGCCGGAGGTGGTCTTGGGCCGAACCATGTTGGCAAATCGCCACTGCATCCAGGTCATCCCACTCTCGGCCGCCGCCCGGGCGCGGGTGACGTCGGCGAGGTTTTTCGACGACTGCACGTTGGTCTGCGTCATCGCGAACATGCCGACCGTCAGCGTGGTGACGATCATCAGAAACAGCATCGCCAGCACCGCCGTCGCGCCGCGACGACGAAGAGATGGACAGGTTGGCATTTCGCGGATCCTCATAGAATCGCCTCACTGGTTCATGATCAGCCACGAGTACGAGTACACCGGCTCGACAGGCGCAGCGGGGTTGAATTGATACGTCACGACCACCCGCACCCGCAGGGCATAGCCCGGCGAACCGGCCGCCGAGGGCTGGGCGGGGTTGGCATCCGTGACGGAGATTGTTTGTGAATACTGATTCAATCCATCGATCGGCTGACGCGACGCATCGATCGGCGGGCTAAAAGTCAGACCATTGAAGTCGTCAATATCGTCAAAGGTGGCCAGCGTCTCACCCGTCTCTGAGCCAAAAATCGCGGTCAATGGACTCGGATCCGAAAACGGCAGCGAAACCATCAGTTCCTGAACGTGCTGTGCCAAAAGCATTGCTGATGTGGCGTTACCCGCAGCGCGATTCTGCTTGGTGCAGGCCGCGAACAGTTCCATCACCGATGCAAACGCGATCCCGATGATCGCGGTCGTAATCGCCGCCTCGATCAGCGTAAAACCATGAGATTGTCGCCGGCGCGTACGCATCAAGTGAAGATGTCCGATTCAAATGGGTCAGAAGCAAATCGTGGATTATTTTGCGTGTCCGGTTCGCACGACGCACCAACGCTACTTGGCCATGATCGAGGAGAGCTTGAAGATCGGGAGGATGATGCTCATCGCGATAAAGCCGACGACGCTGCCCATCAGCACGATCATCAAAGGTTCGATCATCGCGGTCACGGATTTGATGACGTTCTTTAGTTCGCGGGCGTAATATTCGCTGACCTCATCGAGCACCTCACCCAGCTTGCCCGACTCCTCACCGGCGCCGATCATCTGCACCACCGACTTGGGTAATAGCGGCGAACTCTGTAACGGTGCGGCGATTTTCTTGCCCTGTTTCACCGACGCCAGCACGTTTCGCCACAACCTGCGATATAGCGCATTGCCGCTGATTTCGGCGGTGATGTTGATCGTGTCGAGCATCGGCACACCCGCGTTAATGAGCTGGCCCATCGTGTGCAAACTGCGCGAGATGTAAAGCGCCCGAAAGAGCTTTTTGAACAATGGGATCGACAGCTTGATTTTGTCAAACGTGAGCTTGCCCCACGGCGTTTTGAGGACCATGAACAGACCCCAACCCACGCCAATCGTACCGATGAGCAAGACCCACCAGTAGTTGACCATGAAATTGCTCGATGCCAGCAAGAACTTGGTCGGCAGGGGCAATGCGTCTTCCTTGCCCTTGAAGATCGTCATGAATCGCGGCAAAACCCAGGTGAGCAGGAAGATGGTCGTAAAGACCGCCAGCCCGCCGATGATGCCGGGGTAAATCATCGCACCGCGGACCATCGACATGGTTTCGATCTGCTGGCCGAGATACCCGGCGATGCGCTCGAGCATCCGCGACAGGCCGCCGGACATTTCTGAGGCGCGAACCATGTTCACATAGAGCGTGCCAAAGGTCTTGGGATAGCGTGCCAGGGCTTCGGAGAACTGCTTTCCAGATTCGACATCCTTTTTGATCTGGACGAGCATCGCCTTCATCTTGGGGTGCTCGACCTGTTCGCTGATGCCTTCGATCGCCGCCCGGAGCGAGATACCGGCCTTGATCATCACCGCCAATTGTGAGGTGAAATTGTGGACTTCCTTTGCACCGGGACCAAACGAAAGCGAAAAGCCGCCCGACTTGCGGCGCGACGCCCCATCGGCCGGCTGGAGGGCGAGAATGAACTTGCCCGCTGATCGCAACTGCGCCGACGCATCGGCAAGCGTGGTGGCGTTTAGCACGCCGCTGATCGCCTTGCCGGACTGATCTTTTGCTTCGTAGCGATAGGAGGGCATAGTGGTCTACAGTTTGAACATTGCTTCAAACGTCTCTTTTAGGCGGCCAGCGACCTCTCCAACTTCTCAGGGTGCGCCGCCTGTGCGACCGCGTCGTCGCGGTCGATGTACCCGTTTACAAACAACTGTTTGATGCTGTCATCCAACGTCTGCATGCCGATCGCCCGGCTGGTGCTGATGATGTTGGGGATTTCGAAGATGCGATTTTCGCGAATGCAGTTGCGCACCGCAGGCGTGCACAGCATGATCTCCACCGCCGGAACCATGCCGGCCTGGTCGACGCGTTTGAACAGCGTCTGGCTGATCACCGCCTGAAGCGTGTTGGCCAGCATCGAGCGAATCTGGTTCTGCTGATCGCTGGGATAGATATCGATGATACGTTCGATCGTCTGCGGCGCGTTGACGGTGTGCAACGTGCTAAACACCAGATGCCCGGTTTCGGCGGCGGTGATGGCGGCACTGGTGGTCTCCAGATCGCGCATTTCGCCGACCAGAATCACGTCCGGGTCCTGACGCAAGGCATGGCGCAAGCCCGATTCAAAATTGGGCACGTCCGATCCGACTTCGCGCTGCTCGATCGCACACTTGGCGGATTGGAATGCGTACTCGATCGGGTCTTCCAGTGTGATGATGTGGCCGGATTCTCGACGATTGATCGAGTCGATCATGCCCGCCAGCGTCGTGGATTTGCCCGAACCGGTCGGGCCGGTCACCAGGATCAAGCCGCGCGGCAGATACGTCAGCCGCTGCACGATCTCCGGCATGAACAGTTCTTCGATCCGGCGGACTTTGTCATTGATCGTTCTGATGCTGATCGCGATCGTCCCGCGTTGATAGTGGGCGTTGACGCGAAAACGCCCGACGCCGGGGATTTCGTACGAAAAGTCGCTGTCGCGGAGTCGGGTGAAATCTTCCCAGCGGTGCTCTTCCTTAAGCATTTCCTTCAGCAGCCGATGCGCCCCCTCGGCAGTGACGATCGGGAAGTCGCTGTTTTGTACGGTCGTGTGAATACGAAATAGGGGCGGTGCCCCGACGTTAATATGCACGTCGGAAGCCTTCATCGATACGGCGTTACGCAGAATGTCATTGAGCATGTCTTTTTGTCCGTTACATCGCCTCGGTCACTCTTAACACTTCATCGACCGTTGTGCTGCCCTGCATTGCTTTGGAAAACCCGTCCTCGCGTAATGTCACCAGACCACGCTCGCGACAGAGCTTACGCAACTGGTTGACGTCCGGGTTGCTGGTCACGATGTCACGCATCGAATCGTCCATCACCATCATCTCGTACAAACCCAGTCGCCCGGCGTACCCGGTCTTGCGACAGCGATCACAACCACGGCCCTTCCATATTTTCTCGGACGCAAAGCCCTGCAACTGAAGAAACTCTTTCA
>JBGSMH010000100.1:0-3703 GCA_041740275.1 Phycisphaerae bacterium | reverse complement strand
TTTGGCGCTGGACAAAAAGACGGTGACGGCCTGAATCATCGTGTTCCAGCATCAGTCAAAACCGCACGCTTCGCAAGCCCGGGTATCGCACTACAATTGGCATATGCAAACCCGAACCGAAAAAGACACGATGGGCCAGATGCAGGTCCCCGCCGACGCGCTGTACGGCGCCTCGACCGCCCGCGCGGTGGAGAACTTCCCCATCGCCAACCGGCCGATCCCCAAAGAGGTCATCCACGCCTTCGGCCACCTCAAGGCCGCCTGCGCGATCGCCAATCGCGACCTCGGTAAGCTGGACGAGAAGATTGCCCAGGCGATCATCGAGGCCTCCGATGAAGTAGCGCAAGGTCTGCACGATGCGCACTTCCCCGTCGATGTCTACCAAACCGGCAGCGGCACGAGCACCAACATGAACGCCAACGAGGTGATCGCCAACCTCGCGTCAAAACGCCTCGGGCAGAAGGTGCATCCGAATGATCACGTCAACATGGGGCAGTCGAGCAATGATACGTTCCCGACTGTCATGAACGTTGCGGCGGCGATGTCACTGAGTAGTGGCCTGCTCCCCGCATGTGAGAAACTGGCTGACACGCTTATGCAGCTTAGTCAGCGATGGGACTCAATCGTCAAGACTGGCCGCACTCACTTGATGGACGCGACGCCTATCCGCGTGGGGCAAGTCTTCGGAGGCTACGCTTCGATCGCGAGTTTCGCAGCAGGGTCGGCCCATCAAGCGATCTTTGCCTTGGACGGGCTGGCAATTGGTGGAACTGCAGTCGGCACTGGAATCAACACACACCCGGATTTCGCCAGCCGAGTCGCGAAGATTCTCACCGATCGTGCTGGTTGTGAATCGCAGTTCTGTGAGGGCAAGAATCATCCGCGTTATCAGGCGTCTCGTGACGATACGGTGAGCGCGCATGCGCACATAAAATCCATCGCCGTCTCCCTCACCAAAATCGCCAACGACATCCGCCTGCTCGCCTCCGGCCCGCGCTGCGGGATCGGGGAGTTGATCATCCCGGCCATCCAGCCGGGGTCGTCGATCATGCCGGGGAAGGAGAATCCGGTCCTTTGCGAGAGCGTCATGCAGGTCGCCTGCCGTGTGATCGGCAACGACGCCACCATCACCACCGCCAACCTCGGCGGCGTCGGGTCGATCTTTGAACTCAACGTCGCGATGCCGGTCATGATCGATGCTTTTCTGGAATCGGTGAACCTGCTGACCAACGTCATCAACGTCTTCGTCGACAAACTCCTCGTCGGATTGCAGGTCAACGAAAAGCGATGCGCCGAACTGGTCGAGCTGAGCCTGATGAATGTCACCGTCCTGGCTCCCGTCATCGGCTACGAGCAGGCGGCCAGCGTCGCCAAGCGGGCGATGGCGGAGGGCAAGACGATCCGGCAGATCGCGCGGGAAATGAATCTGCTGGATGATGCGGCTTTGGATAAACTTCTGGACTATGATGCGATGACGAGGCCCGCCTCGTAAAGACGCTAAAAGCGGAGGTTCTCGCATGCTCGTAGCACTGACTGGTTGTTCAGGATTCATCGGTTCCTACACCGCCGCCGCGCTCAAGCGGGAGGGGCACGCGGTACGCGGGCTGGTTCGCAAGACCTCCCGCCGCGACCATCTCAACGGTGTCGTCGATCAATTTATCGTTGGCGACCAGAGCGACGATGCGGTGCTCAACGAACTGGTCAAAGGTGTCGATGCGGTCATCCACAATTCGGTCAATTGGCAGACGCGCAGCGACCCGATCGCCAACTTCAATTCCAACCTGCTCGGCTCGCTGAAACTGCTGGAACTGACGCGAATCGCCGGCGTAAAGCAGTTCATCTTTGTCTCTTCGGTGGCTGCGATCAGTGAGATCAGCGACGAGTGGAACGGCCTGATCGACGAGACGCACCCGACCTGGCCGGGATCGCTTTACGGTGCGTACAAAGCCGCGATGGAAGCACATATCAAGGCGTATCATCACGCGTTCAAAATGAACACCAGCGCCTGGCGACCGGCGGCGGTCTATGGGGTGGCACCGGAGGTCCAGCGCTCGCAATGGATCGGCATCGTTCATGATGTGATCGACAATCAACCGATCGATATGCCCAAAGGCGGAAAGATCACCCATGTGCAGGATGTCGCCGATGCGTTGGCGCTGGCGGTCGGGGACGAATCGGTCACCGGTCAGCTTTACACGATCGTCGATCGCTACATCTATTGGCAGGAGGTGGCGCAGATCGCCAAAGACCTGACCGGCTCGCAATCGGTGATCATCGACCGGATCGGATCAGGCCCGAAGAATCAGTTTGATTGCCGCAAGGCGATCGCGTTTTTTGATCGCCACAATCGTCCCAAAGCGCTACGTCGTGGCATCGACGGCGTGCGCGAGTACGTCGCCACGTTGCTGGAAAAGAAAGCGTAGAATTGCGCTTCGACAATGCGTATCTCTGAAGTGTTTTATTCGATTCAGGGCGAGGGCAAGCTGATCGGCGTGCCATCGGTCTTTGTGCGCGCCAGTGGCTGCAATCTGCGGTGCGTCTGGTGCGATACGCCTTACGCATCGTGGGAACCCGAAGGCGAAGACTGGTCGGTTGACAGAATCGTCGCGACGGTTGATCGGCTGCTGATCGGCGCAACCGGTGCGATGGCTCCCGGGCATGTCGTGCTGACCGGCGGCGAGCCGATGATCATGCCGGATATCGTCGATCTGGCGCAGGCGCTCAAGGCGCAGAATCACCACATCACCATTGAAACCGCCGCCACGGTGTATAGGGATTTGCCGGTGGATCTTGCGTCGCTATCACCGAAGCTATCGAACTCCACCCCTCACCATCGCGAAGGCGGACGATTCGCGGCGGCGCATGAAAAGAACCGCATCAATGTGCCGGTGATTCAGCAATTTGTAGATACGTCACCCGATTTTCAGTTGAAGTTTGTCGTGTCGGATCAACGCGATCTGGACGAGATTGATGCACTGTTGTCGCAGATCAAAGGTTGGCAGCCAAGCGATGTGCTATTGATGCCCGAAGGGATTGACGCCGCGATATTGCGATCGCGGTCGGGCTGGATTGGCGAGGTCTGCAAACGCACCGGCTATCGCTACTGCCCGCGGCTGCATGTGGAGTTGTACGGCAACACCCGCGGAACGTAGCGATCCGGTTCAATCGCGCGCCGGCCGCTCGACCGGCTTATCCAAAGCCGCATCTTTCGCCTGCCGCGTCTGCTTGCCGACGGCTTTGATCACCACGTCGTCATATTCAACGGTGCCGGGTTTCAGATACGCGTAAAAATCGACCCGCAGAAATTGCACCGTGAAGGTGGTGTGCTGCGGGTTCAACTCATCGACGACCTCCACCCACTCACCCTGCGTGGCGGCGAGTTTGGGCACCTGACGGCGATAGATCTCCCGCTCCGCCCCTTCGTGAACAAAATACCCCTTGATGAATGGCCGGCCGATCGGACCGTCGCTTTTGTAGCGAAAACTGATGCGATAGCGGGTGTCGGGCTCGATCGCGATCTTGCCGCTCAGACACGCCAGTCCGTAACTCTCGGCCGTCATGACGGTCAGTTTCATCGCCAGCGTTTGTTCATCGCCGGTTTTGCGGATGACCACTTCATCGGGGTTGGGCGCGCGATCGACGACTTTGGGGGCGTACTTGTCCGGACCCAGGATGCCGCGCCAGTCGCCGGGCTTGTCGAACG
>JBGSMH010000099.1:0-2700 GCA_041740275.1 Phycisphaerae bacterium | reverse complement strand
AAAAGTGCTTCGACCGACGCGCGCACCTCCTCAGGCGCGCGCCGGTCCGCTGCATCGCGCTGAAGGGATCGGCGCAACTGCGGGTCGTCGAAGGGTCGCTCCTGGGTGTTCATAGATCGTCTTCTTCCCTCATTAACAACTCAGGACCCCTGTTTTATTCCCCGCTCCCGCGCCAAATCTGCCAAAGATTGCTGCAATAGCGCCCGGGCCCGGTGCAGGCGGCTCATTACGGTGCCTATGGGGATGTCCAGAACCTCGGCAATCTCCTTGTACGTCAATTCTTCCAGCGCCCAGAGGGTGATGGGCGCTCGCAGGCCGACGGGCAGATCGTCGACGGCACGCAGGAGTTGCCCGTCAAATTGCGACCAGTCGATCTGTTCAGGGACTTCGGTGGCGCTTGGCAGGTGATCGAGTTCGGCCGGTTCGTGACGTTTTCGCTCGCGGGACCGACTGACGGAACGATTGATGTGCGTATTGTGCAGGATCTTCAGTAGCCAAGGCCTAATGCCGTGGTCGTGGAGGGTGAAGCTTTGCCAACTTCGAATCGCACGGAGGTACGTTTCCTGGACCAGGTCATCCGCTTCTGACGGCTGGGGCGCCAGCGACCGGGCGACCCGATAGACGCTATCGATCTCCGCCATTGCGATCGCTCGAAACTGGTTGAAATCCAATGCCACCTGAACGCAGTGTACACCGATCAGGGCGCGTTCGATACTTTGAGCAAGGCCACTCGCAAGACGCCGAGGTCAAAGCACGGTCCCGATGACTTGCCTTCGGCGGGGGCGGGTGTCGAAATCGATCAGGACGGGGTGTTGGTATTCCCCAAGCAGGAGTTTGCCGTTGTCGAAGGGGATCGTGAGGCTGGGACCGATCAATGCGGCGCGGACGTGGGAGTGGCCGTTGTCGTCGTGCCAGGTGGATTCGTGGTGGTAGTGGGCGTCGTCGGGGACCAATCGCTGAAACACATCGCGAAGATCATGATTGACCAGGCCCGGCTCATACTCCACCGTCGTCAGCGCGGCAGTAGAACCGGCGACAAACAGATGCAACACGCCCACGCCCTTGAGGATCTTGGCGTGCTTGGCGATCTCGGGCGCGAGATTGACGATGTCGTTGTCGCCTTCGGTGGCGAAGGTGATGATGAATCGTGGAACAGTGGGCAGAGCCATGGTCCGTATTGAACCGCGCCCCGGCTGAATCGCAAGTCAGCGGGCGGAAGTTTGATCGTTGATGACCGAGCGGATGATCTGATCCAGCGAATGCTTCGGCACAAACCCGATCGCGTCACGGATGCGATCGAGCCGGGGCACACGACGTGGCAGATCATCAAACTGCTGGCCATATGCCTGTTCGTAGGGGATGCGAACGATCGGACTGGCAGACCGGGTGATCTCGATCACACGCTGGGCGAGCGCTTCGATCGTAGTCTCTTCATTCGAGCCCAGATTAAACACCTGGCCGGCGCAGTCGGCGTTCATCAACTTGACCAGCGCATCGACGATATCCGACACATGACAGAAGCACCGCGACTGCGTGCCGTCGCCGTAGACCTCAAGCGGCTTGCCCGATAGTGCCGATGCGACAAATCGCGGGAGCACCATCCCGTACATGCCCACCTGACGCGGGCCGACGGTGTTGAAGAGTCGCACGATGGTCACGGGCAGGCCCAGTTGTCGGTGATAGGCCAGGCCGAGAAACTCATCGATGCCCTTGGCGTAGGCGTAGCACCAGCGGGTGTGGGAAGTCGATCCCATCAGCACGTCATCGTCTTCGGCGAACGGGACGCGCGTGCCCTTGCCGTAGACCTCGCTGCTGCTGGTAATCAGCACAGGACGGCTATAACGATAGGCAGATTCGAGCACGACCTCCGTGCCGCGAATGATGGTGCGGATGGTCTGCACGGGTTGATCGACGATGAGCTTGACCCCCACCGCCGACGCCAGATGGTAGACGATATCGCTATTGGCGACGGCCTGATCGACGGTGCGATCGGAGGCGATGGTATCGCGGATGATTTGCAGCCGGGGATCGGATAGCAGATGCGATAGATTCTGGGCGCGTCCGGTCGAAAGATCATCCAGAACGGTGACGTGATGATCGGCATTGAGCAAACGCTCAACGAGGTGCGACCCGATAAATCCGGCCCCGCCGGTGACGAGATAACGCATGGCGGGTTAGTCCTTGTGAATCGCTCGCAAACGGGGTGAGAGACGCAACATCAGTTGCACGCGTTCAAACTCATGTACCCAGTCAGCGATGGTGGCGGCGGATTCGTCGGCGTCGGGGGGCGCGATCCCTACCGGGCAGGACGCGCCCAATTGTCGTGACGCCATCGCGCGATAACGCGAGAGCGTGCGATCGCCGAGAACGCCGCAGAACTCAAAGTCTTCGGAGAGGAAGATGACCGTGGGCACACGATGCCCACCATTGAGCTTGACCTGATCGGACAGATCTTTGTTCAGATCGCGATCGACGAATCGAAGGTCAATCTTGGAGGGATTGGCACTGGCGATGGCTTGGAGCATTGGGCATTGTTGCACGCAGTCGCCACACCAGATGCCGCTGATGCACAGGACGTGCATCGTGCGAACGAACCCGCCCAGAAGCGATTGCTGCGCTTCAGTCAGTCGCATCAAGGGCTCGACCGTTCGCCACCGCAACTGCTGCTCGGCTTTGCCAGTCTGGACATAGTCCGCGTAA
>JBGSMH010000098.1:0-6440 GCA_041740275.1 Phycisphaerae bacterium | reverse complement strand
GGCAAGCCAGCCTCTATTTCCCGATCGGCATCGGCGTGATGGGCGCGGTCGTGCTGGCGATGGGCATTTTCAACATGATCCTGGTGAAAAAGGAACTCGAGCGCAAGGGCAAGTCGTCCTGACGACCTTAGCGGGCGAGTTTGCGCAACAATTGCGGCGTCAGCATCGCCTGAAGCGTCGCCGCACCCGCGGCGATCGGTCCGTCAAACACCAATAGCGCCGCCCCACCTTTTTTCAGCGGCACACGGTCGGCGATCTTGCACCCCAGCGACAGGCAAATCAGACACCCCAGATCCGGCTCGTGTCCGATCAACGCCACCGTCTCTTTACCTTGATCCACCAGAAATCGAAAAATCCCCTCCGGACGCCCGCCGGGGGAAAGCTCCTTCAATTCGGCAACATGAACCTTCTCGAACGCCTTGGCGACGATATGGGCGGTCTCGACCGATCGGATGAGCGGGCTGGTGACGATCAGATCGAGTGAATCGACGACCCGCTTGAGCCCCTGCGCCCCCCGCCGCATCCGACGGCGACCATCAACGGTCAGCGGGCGCATCTCATCCGATTGCCCGGCCTTCTTAAACGAAGCCCGATCCTCGGCGAGCGCATGTCGGATGACCAGAACGTGCATCGAAACACTCCCTCAAGGTTTACTGTATCCCCGATCATACCACCGACAAGGCGTTAATGCGATGCAAACAATTCGAGCTTCGATTTAGGGGACTGGCAACGGCAATCAGTTACCATTCATAATATAAATCAAACTAAATATCTCTTGTGATTGCCATATCTCTACGGTATCTTCCGTTCCAAGAGGTTTGTGTGGATTCACGGACGCTTCAAGCATCGCATGTGCAGGGGTCGGACCGCTGGGCGAATTTGCGCAACGACGTACTCGAATTGCCACCCGAACGCTTCGGGCAACTCGACATCGCGCTTCTCAATCTTTTGTGTGCTCCCAGCCTACCCGGCAGCGAATCGATCGACATCGATAAATGTCTAGCCCGTCTCGACCATCTCGCAGGTTTCGTCAAGACAGGCATCGAACGCAACCTCCATCGCCAGCCAAACGACCCCGACTTCGGCACATGCGAACCCAAATGGCGAATGGCGATGCTCATTACCATTCTGCAGCGCGATTACGGTGCGGCATACGATCCTGCCGTCTCCGACGAACTCGCCCGCACCGGCGATTCTCCCTTCGTCGATTCCCGCAACGTTTTCATTCACGGCCTGCTCGATGACGACCGCAACCGGCGCTGGGGCAGTTGCGCCTCCATCCCCGTTCTCGTCGTTGCGATCGCGCAGCGCCTCGGCTATCCCGTCAAACTCGCAATCAATCGGAGGCACGTCTACTGTCGATGGGAAGATTCCAACGGCCTCGCGTTCAACATCGAAGCCTGCACCCTCGGCGGCGGATTCGCGATCCCCGACGACGTCCACTACCGCGACGACTTCGGCGCGCCGCCCACCGACAAAGAAATCGCCAGTAATCTCTACTTCCGATCGCTCGAGCCACACGAAGCCTTCGCCCATTTCCTCCGCACGCGGGCCGCTCATCTGCACGACATCGCTCGCTACGAAGAAACGCTTCTCTGGTCCGCCCGCGCGCTCCAGTTCTCGCCCGATCATCCCTACTTTTCGGGCAAGGCTTACGAGTGGGCGGAGCTTGGCATTAAACACCGCTTCCGACGCAAATTTCCCGATCGCCCGATCCCGCCGCCCGAGCACAACGATGAGTTCTTCTACCAGCCCGGCGAGTTTCTCCGCATCGAAGAGCGCTCGCTCTTCCTGACGATCGTCGCCCACTACCACGAATACCTCGGCCAGATCGACAAAGCCCGCACCCATTACGAGGAATCCGCCCGCCAAAACTTCCACGGCCATAACGAACAACGCGACCTGCAACGGTTCCTCTCGAAACACAATCTCTCTAGCCAAATCCCGTTCCGTCAGTGGCACACCAAGTCCGGCCAGCCGCGTCGCGTGCGACTGCCCAACTGTCCGCCCAATGCCGAAGTGCCAACGCTCCATCGTTTGGCCGACCGCTTCGATCGCGAGGGAAATCTTCTCATGGCTCGCGATACTCTGCACGATCTTTACCTATTCAATCCGTGCGACGCCGACGTTTTCCGCCGCGCCCGGGACATCGAGAATCGCCCCGAGTTTCAGTCGCAACTGAAGGCCGTCATCGCTCAACGACGAAACGCATTAGCCAATCGTTCACAATCGACTCACCAACCAAACATTATTCAATAACAAGGAGTATGCGATGTCCTACAGTTCTGCCCTCGGCCGTTTCCTCGAACGCGATCCTATTGGTTATTCCGAGGACGGGATGAACCTGTATCAGGCAAATCGCGGCAATCCCGTAAATGGCGTGGATCCACTTGGATTGTTCAGGATCAACATCGGACCGATCAACATTCATTTACACCCAATCGGGGGTGATGCAAAATTAAGGCCGAGGCCCGATTTAACGTCACATATACGAAACTTTGGGCGCATCCTGCATGCGCATTGGAAGTTTGGGCCTACTCATGTTGTCCTTGATCCGCGACTCTGGGCTCAGACGAATGTGGTCAAGTGTGGACGCCCTCTCGGAGGTGTTGGTGCCGGGATGGTCACTGCAGGTGCTGCTGCGGCTCTCATCACCTACCTAGCGATGAAAAATATCGAAGTACGCTATGAGATTGTCGCGCTTGAGGGGGATTTACAGCTTGATCAAGCAAACCAACGATCCATACGCGATTATTGGCACCGGCGGATGGGTAAATGGGCAGAGAACTTTATTGACGGTATTGCAGAGTGCGATTCCGAGTGCTGCGATTCCACAAAGACGAAACGATGTCGTGACAATTTTGTACAGAGTATAAAGAACACGGCAAGCACGATCGCCATCGCCTTTTATTCTCAAAACCGCGGGAGCGGGCAAAGGTATGAGAGGCCGAGCAACCCGGACCAAATGGCGGCAGCCATCTACCAATTGGGTGGGGCAGCGTTCTCCGCTTACGACGAATGCGTAAAGGACGCCTGTGGAAGCTGAAAGTCTTTTACCGGTCCAAAATGAACCATTCCCTTGAACTTTCCTTCAAACGATTGTCGAATGTCGAGCAAGTGATTGCGAGTTCTGCATTTTTCGGGACTGATGAAGTCGACTGGAAGAAACTAGCAGCTGATCTTCTAGGTATTGCTGGGGCCGTGTCAAGCCGTTTGACGCTAGAGATGTCGGAGCGAACGCGTTCAACCTCCATCACTCCAGCCAGTTTAGAGGTTGTCCTGCCTGAGCTTCTCTCGCGCCGCCAACATGACCCACGAGACTGGCGGTTGGTGGGATTCAACGACTGCAACCAAATTGCTTGTGCGATCCAACGGCTCGGATACACTGATATTGCCATCGACCTACTGCTCGATCGGGAACAGGCAATTCAATTATGTATTGAAGCATTTAAAGAGTTCTCAATTGAGGTCGTTTTGGTTTGAGGAGAACTAGTACGTTTTTGGGCAACTTCAGACACAAGCGATTTTCGGATTGCCTACTGTGACGTGAATAGTTCGATTAATTCGATTAAATCGAAAGAGCGAAACCTAACACGCAAGGAGAATCTAGTGTCCTACAGTTCCTCAGTCGGCCGCTTCCTCGAACGCGATCCCATCGGGTATTCCGAAGACGGGATGAATCTGTATCAGGCCTATCGTGGAAATCCGATCAATCGAGCTGATCCTTTGGGACTGGCGAGTGACTTGCCGCCTGAAGTGAAGGTGCCTACGAGCGACAGTATCAGCGGCAATGTGCGCAACCAGATTCAGGATATAATCCAGACGGAACGCCAGGACTTACTTCGACAACTCCAGAACTCGCCGCCCGATATCATCAAGGAAAAGTTGGAAGAGCTTCAGAATCGGCAGAAAGAATACAAATGCGCGATAACGATCAAGTCCGTTGACTACATCGGAACTATCGAGCGAACGTCCGAGAGGTCGATCAATCAATCAACTCCGGGCGGAGGGCCACCCCGTACCATCCGCATCAGATCAACTTTGACTCTCGATCGTTTCAAGGTGACCGCGTTCCTAAAGTGTACATGTCCGATTAAGGAAGGCGACTATACTTGGGAGGTTTTGGTACGACGCGGCGATGTGCGTGAACACGCCCCAAGTCAGGGCCCGCAACCCGGCGACAAACCGATTCACACGCCAAACCCGCCGATTCCGGTGGATTTTCAGAAGGACGTAATCACGGTTACGCCATGAACCTGACCAGAGCTGATCCAATGTATCTATCTAGACTTCCTATCAGGTTTCTTGTGTTCGTTCTACCACTCGCGATGGGATGCTTTGCCGACTCACGCGCCGTGTGGGTTCCTGTACCAGTTGAATCCGAGAACAGCCTAACAGCGGACCTGTTTGACGCGCGTGTGAATCGACAGACATTCGAAGGCCGCCAGTATTGGTTGTTGCGGGAGTCAGCGACTGAAACGTCGTTGCTCACCGACGCTATGCATTTGCTGCGGGAGCAGATTCGCTTAAGTACGCAGAACATCGAGAATGCCGATTCCTACCTTCCTGACCGCCAGCCGTACCGCCGCCAGTTTGTCACTTGGGACGCTGCAACCGGTAAGGCGGTGGTCAGAACCGACGCGTCTGAATTCCCCAAACGATATGACCCGATCCATCCATACGCCGACTGCCATGGCTTTCGACTCCTGAGCAACGTTGATGTCGTCCTAGAAGAATTGATTATCCTGCAATGCCTCCGTGAGCGTGAGCAAATTCTCACTGCCATATCTCAACCCGGTGCGTGGCAACCGAGCCTGCCCGACTAACCAGGCAAGGTTCAAAAGGCATAGAAGCAGAGCACTTAGTGTCCTACCGGTCGGTGACAACATGGTGTCAGGGGAGCCAAGAAATCGGCGGATTTGCCTGATTTTACCGCCGACAATTGAGGTGGGCGGGGATATAGTTGGCTGTCGTATATCGCTTCGTTTGGGGACGCGTTTCAGCGCATTTTCCACGCGCAGCGTTCGCTCGATGGCAAGTAACAGGAAGGCTCAATCTCCGGCCGGAAAGGTAGGAAATGCAACAGTTGCACGCTGGCGCGCAACACTTGGACGGCATCAAAATCGGCAAGTCCAGTGGCGGCCAGCAGTTACGATTTTCGTATCGACTAAAGCCGATGCAACAAATGCAACAAGTGGAAAAATAGTGGGCAGTGGGCGGTGGGCAGGACCGCAACCAAAAATCGGCGATCCGATCCGCGTTCATCGGCGTTCATCCGCGGCTTCAACGTGTTTCTTGGTGTTGCGAACGGATCGCAATAACTTACGTCTTAGGCAGTTGCCCTGCTAACTTAGCGACGATCTGCGGATGAGAGTCGGCGATGTTGTGCAGCTCGGCCGGATCGGTGACGAGGTCAAAAAGCTCGGTCCGTCTCGACTCCGCCGGGCCGGAGATGACCAGTTTGTGGGTTCGAGTGCAGACGGCTTGCCAGTCGCGCAGTGCTGAGTGCTGATAGTCTCTGGGTGCGAATGAAGAGTTGAGAAACGGACGCGTTTCAAACGTCTCTGGAATCCCAAGCCCGGCGCGATCCAGCATGAACGCACTGATATCGATCAGTTCCACCAGACTGTCATCGACCCGACCGGCGTCGATCCCCGGCCCGGCGACGATCAGTGGGACGTGGACAGAGCCTTCGTAAGGAACATGCTTTGTGAATCGTCCATGGTCGCCGAGCATTTCGCCGTGGTCGGACGCGAAGATGACGATGGTGTTGTCGAGTTGCCCGCGTTGCTCGACAGCATCCAGGATCGTGCCGACCCATTCGTCGATGCCCTCACACTCGGCGGCGTAGTTGCGACGAACCCGCTGGTGATTGACGGGCTTGTTCTGATAGGTGTTGCTTGCTGCGATCGGATCGGGAAACACGACACCGTCGTAACGCGCCTGCAGTTCTCGTGGCGGGTCCATCGGATCATGCGGGCCGGGGAAATTGACCCACAGCATCCACGGACCTTCGCGCGGCGTCCGCGATAGCAGTTCCAATGCATTTCGCCCGCAGAAATCGTCGCAGTAATCGTCGCGCTGCAGCGGTGACGGCCAGTCGGAGGTCGCATAGGTCGACTCGGTCTTTCGCCGCGCGTAATCCTCTTTGAACAGGTCCAGTTTCCCGTTCGATTGCAGATACTGCGTATATGAACAGTGCGGTGTGACCGGAAGCCCGCCCCCCACCGCGTCCATCTTCCCCGATTGATCGATCGCGTCGGAGAAACCGTACTGGCCAAGCACCTGCGTCCAGCCGTCGAGGCCTTTCCAGCGAGTCTTTTTGTGAAGGTCGTTCTTCCCACAGGTGAGCGTTCGGTAGCCGGCGGTGCGGAGCAGTTGCCAGACGGTCTGGCGGGACGGGTCCATGTCGTAGCCGTTGAACATCTCGCGATAGGCCT
>JBGSMH010000097.1:0-13932 GCA_041740275.1 Phycisphaerae bacterium | reverse complement strand
AGCCCACCCTGGCGATTAGGACCGCTTCCACCGACGCGCCACTCGTCGGTGCCGGTGCCAAGGCCTATGGCGGCGGCACCGGCGACATGTACGTCGCGGCCTTCACCGCCGACGGCAGCGCCCTGCGTTACGCCACTTATGTCGGCGGCAACGGCATGGACGGCATGGAAACCCACAGCCTGGCCCTCGACAGCAATGGCAAGGCCATTGTCGCGCTGACGACCCGGTCGACCGATGCAGCGCTGACCACCATCCCCTCCAGCTCCTTTGGCGAGGCCGACATCGCCATCTTCAAGCTCGGTCTCGACGGCGGCGTCGAGGTCAGCAACCGCTGGGGCACCTCCACCGTCGACGCCGTCGATGGCGTCTATGTTGACGCCCAAGGCCGAGTCTTCATCAGCGGCGAGACCAACGGCCCCGGATTGCCGGTTACCCCCGGTCAGTTCAACCACGGCGGCGGGCGGGATCCCCTCCTCATGGTCCTTTCCAGCGACCTGACTACCGTCGAGTTCTGCACCTATTTCGGCGGCACCGATCCAGACATCCTCCGCGCCATCGCCATCGGTGACGACGGTTCGTTCTGGTCGGTCGGCGGCACCCTCAGCACCGATTTCCCCACCCTCAACGCCTACGACAGCACCTTCAACGGCGGAAACACCAATAACGCCCCGGCCAGTGGCGATCTGGTGATTGTGCGCTACTCCCCCGTTCCCGAGCCCGCCGCGATGAGCCTGCTGGGCCTTGCCGGGCTGGGAATGCTCCGTCGCCGGCGATGAATGGCTGCGTGTGAAAACATGAGACCGTCCCGCCTCGCTGGGTATGCCCGGACGAGGTGCAAGAAAATGGCGGATTTGCCTGATTTTACCGCCGACATTTGGGGTTTTCGGGGATATAATTGGGTGGTCATTTCCGCTGCGTTTGGGGATGCGTCAATCGTGTTTCCACGCGCGGCGTCGCTCTCTCACAAGTGAATAAAAAGGGCTGAACTCCGGCCGGAAAGGTAGGAGTTGCAACAGTTGCACGCGGGCGCGCAACACTTGAGGGGTTTAGGAATTGACAAGTGCTGTTGCGGCCAGCAGTTACGTTTTTCGCATGGGTCAAAACGGATGCAACAAATGCAACAAGTGAAAAGCAGTGGGCAGTCGGCAGAAGCAGGCGGTTTGCCGGTCGAATGATTGATGTCCAGACCGGGGCGCGTCCGATAACGGATGTGGAGGTCTACTGTGATCCCTGGTGTGATGACGGCTGCGCAAAGGCTGGAAATGGTGACCGACTTTATCGAAGCGGTTCGACGAAACGAGTTGGACCGCGCCGATCAGCTTCTGCCTGACTTAGGCGGAATGCGATCCGACGCCTGCTGGTCGGCGGCGGCGCAGTTGCACATGTCGCGCGATCGCTGGTCTGAAGCGGCCGAGGCGCTGTCGCACATTAAGTCGCCGGATGATCAACAAAAACTGCACCTGATTCTGTCGCGCAATCTGGCGTGCATGAAATCGCACCGCCCGGAGGTCTATCACATCATCGCCAACGCCGGCGAAGCCAGTGCGTATCAGATACATCCATCCAAGAGCGGCTTACCCAGCATCATCGCGACGCGGCCCGATGGATCGAAAGTGATGCTCGCCGGGGGTGCGGATCCGGCACAGGCTGGCCGTGAGGTGTGCGTCACGCTTAAGCCGCAGTCTGAAGACGGCAAGGCGATCGCGGTTTTCAGCATCGGCGATGGCTATGTTTTTGATGCGATCGTGCGCAAATCGCCTCGCCTGCAATTCGGACGACGCCAGCCGATCTACCTGCTCGAACCCGACCCACGGCTGATCCTGGCGTGCATGTTGCTCCATGACTTCACCGGCACCGATGGCCCGATCGAATCGGACAACGTCTTCTGGTTCATCGGCGAACGGTTCGGTGAGCAGTTTCGGTTGGCGATGCTGACCGATCGCTGTCTGGCGTTTCCGCAATCCACGATCAAACTGGGATTTGATCAGAAGGCGGCTGAAGCGGTGATTCAGAAGGTGTTCCTTGAGCTTGGAGAACTCGACACCCGCTGCGCCGCAGAGATCAAAGAGTATTACGCCCCGATCAGCGGGGGCGACTTTGCCCGCGTCCTCTCGGGTCAATCGGGTCGGATGCCGCGCGTGTTGCTGATCACCACGCGGTTCAGCACCGTGCTGCAATATTCGACGCGCGACGCCGCCGATGCGTTTCGGCAACTCGGGTTTGATGTACAGGTGCTGATCGAGCCGTCGCCGCACCACGGTTTGACACGGCTGGCGATCAAGCGGGTACTCAGCGAGTTCAAGCCCGACATGGCTTTTCAGATCGATCACAACCGCTTTGAGCACGTCGATCTGTTCCCGAGCAACCTGCCGTTCGTCAATTGGGTGCAGGATCTGCTCCCGCACCTGATGAAGCGCCAAACCGGCCAGCAGATGGGTCTGCGTGATTACGCCCTGACGCCCTCGACGCAGCGGTGGGTGGATGAATACGCGTATCCCCAGCGACAGTGCCTGGAGTTTCGCAAGCTGACGCGCATCCCGGATCGGCCAATCAGTTGGACGAGCCGGTCGGATACGGTGGTGTACGTGTCAAACTGGTCGCAATCGCCACAGACGATCCGACAGGAGATAATCGAATCGGCGTCGGGGAAGAATCGCGATCTGCTGGATGCCGCGTGCCAGCGGATGATCGCAACGTACATGGCCGGTGGATCGCTGGCTTCGGTCGGGCATGTCAGGCGGCTGCTCATCGACATCATGCGTGAACAGAAGCTGACCGCGCCCGAATCGCTGCTCCGTCAGATGACGTCGCGTCTGTTTGACCGGATGAACAACCTGCTGTTTCGGCAGCAGGGCCTGCTGTGGGCGCGTCGGGCGTGTGATGCGCTGGACCTGAAATTGCAGATCTATGGCACGGGTTGGGATAAGCACCCCGATTTTGCCGCTCATGCCTGCGGGACGATCGAGTATGGCGGGGCGCTGGAAAGCCTCACCCGCACTGCGGGCGTAAACTTGGTGCTCGAACCGTTCGTGTGCATCGCCCATCAACGCCTCCTGGACGCACTGGCGGCGGGGGGATTTTGCCTGCTTCGAGCCAATCCGGCGACGCAGATCATCCACGCCACGATCGAACTGCTCGCGCTGGCCGGGGAGGATGCCGAGACGGCGTCGATGGTTCGCCAGCGACTCGGCGCATCGCACGGGGCAGATTTGGATCAGTTGCAGGCAGCGATCGATGCGATCGACACCTCGCCGGGCGCGGTGGATCATTTCGCATTGACGCGGCAGTTGCAGCAGAGCGGGTTCTTCCCCATGCAGGGGGAACTTCTGCCGATGCTGGATCAAACAACCTTTGACAGCCCGGATCATCTGATGCGATCGCTGTCGCGGTTTTCGCGGGATGAATCGCTGCGATCGGATATCGCCCGCGCCCAGCGGCAGGCGGTGGAGCAACGGTACAACTACGTCGCGGGGATGCGGCAAGTCGTTCGATTTGTTGCGTCGAGACTGCAAAATGAGCCGCAGGTTCTGGCACAAGCGGCATAGATGTTACAGGTGCGGCGCGATCAGGGCTTCGAGGGTTTTTTCATGAGCGTTGTCTCGACGGATCGCGATGAAATTGCCCCATGCGTCGGCATGATGCAATTCGCACGGGTAGCGGCTAATCGAATGCCACGCGTGCCCGCTGCCGTAACGGATCAGCGGTGCCCATTGCGAGCCGAAGACAACGTAGCCGTGGGAAAGCAGCAAATCGCCGATCTCACGGTATCCAAACCCCTGCGGCCGGGTCTTGATCTCGTCGAACTCGCACATGATCAGTTCAGGCTGGATCGACCAGTCGTGCCCACGCAAGACTTGCAGATCATAGCCTTCGGTGTCGATTTTCAGATAGTCAATCGAGTTGATTTGAAGCTCGTGCAAACGGAGGCTCAGCGTCGTCACCGCAACCTTTTCCGAAGGCGTGTGCGACGATCGAAACGCCACCAGCGACGCGATGCCGGTCGACTCCGGCGAGGTATAGAACTGCACGGCCTGTTGCGGCACGTCCGCCACCGCCTCGGGGAAAAAAGTGAACAGCGGATTGACTTGATATGGGATGAGCTTTTCGTGCTTGGTCGAATCAGGCTCGAACGCCACCACCCGCCAGCCCTGATTGAGATAATTGCGAAACGACGTGCCGAAGTGCGCCCCGACGTCAATCATCGTTCCTGTTCGCGGGTGATGCGCAAAGTAGTCGGCGATCACCCGGGCCTCGTCGTATTGAAGGGATAACGCCATGTCCACCACTGTACCCCAACCGACATCTTCCGACGAGACGGCGTTTCGGCCGTACATCAAACCGTTCCGCGTCGGCAAACACGCCATGCGGTTTTTCTTTGCCACCCCCGAAGCCCGCGACTGGTACGACCCGGTCAAATCGCACACGCAATTGGAATATGACTGGGTGGCGTCGAATCTGGATCTGACCGGCGAATTGGTGCTCGATATCGGCACGCATCACGGACATTACTCGCTGCTGCTGGCATCGATGCAGCCCAAGCGATTGGTGAGCGTGGACGCGGTGGCGAGCAATTGCGCAATCGCCGAGGCCAATCTGTCGCTCAACGGGTTTGATCCGGTCATCCGCCACTGTGCGGTGACGACGATCGATGGAAAAGTGCAGTTTACCGCCGAAAGCAACGGCAGGGTGGTCGAGCGGGGCGTGATCGAAGTGCCCGCCGTGCGATTGCCGAGCTTGGAACCCAAAGCCACCGTGGTCAAGCTTGATATCGAAGGCGAAGAGTTCAAGGTTCTACCCGACCAACTCGATCAGATGCCGCACGCACACACCTGGATCGTCGAAATCCACCCCTGGAAAACGCGTGACCCGCACCAGCTCTTGCCGCTGCTGCAAAGCCGCTTCGATGTATTGTGGATCAACCGCGCGACGATGACGATCGAACCGTACCCCGCAAACGCCGACTGGAGTGGGCATTCGACGGTCATCGCCAGACGAAAGTAACGCCATCATCTACGCCCGATAACTCATGAAAAGATGCCCTGTTGGTCGATAGAACAGACAATGAGCCTCCTCGCCCAATCCCTCGCGCAAGTGATCGGCAGCCGAAACCAGCGGGCGTTGTATCGCTCGATCGAGCATCTGGACCCGCGCTACCGCACCTCAATGCGACGCATCCCGACCTATCACAACAAACACGCGGGCAAACGCTGTTTCGTGATCGGCAACGGGCCGAGCCTGAAAAACACGGATCTGTCGCTGCTGAAGAACGAAATCACCTTCGGCACCAACCGCATTTACATGAACTTTGACAAAATGGGGTTCGAGACCAGCTATCACGTTTGTGTCAATGAACTGGTCGTCGAGCAGTGTGCCAAGGAAATCGCCGCTCTCAAAATGCCCAAGTTCCTCGGCTGGCACTGTCGGGATCTGATCGACTTCACCGACAACACCCAATTCCTCTGGACGCGATCCGGCTTACGAAGTTGGTTTTTCACCGACCTGACCGAAGGCTGCTGGGAAGGATCGACCGTAACGATGGTCGCGATCCAACTCGCGTACTACATGGGCTTTAAGGAAGTGGTGCTGATCGGCGTCGACCATAGCTACAAGTTCCAAGGCAACCCCCACGCGGCGGTCGTGAGTGAGGGAAATGATCCGAACCATTTTGACCCCAATTATTTCGGCAAGGGCTTTAAGTGGCATCTGCCGGACTTGGAGGGCAGCGAACTGAGCTATCGCGTCGCCAAGCACGTCTTTGAAACATCAGGCCGGCGGATCATTGATGCGACAGTGGGGGGTAAGTTGCAGGTGTTTCCGAAGGTCGATTATGAGTCGTTGTTCAATCGATCGGCGCCAGTAATTCGGGAGGCGGCATGAAACCCCGAATTGCGGCGATCGTGCCGATGCGGAATGATTCCAAGCGTGTCCCCGGCAAAAACTGGCGTCCGCTGGATGGCAGGCCGTTGTTTTGCCATATCGTCGATGCGTTGGGTGCCAGTGGCTGCTTCGAGCAGATCATCATCGACACTGATTCGGATGCCGTTCGCTCGATTGCCCGCAAGGAGTTTGGGCATATCACGCTCGTCGACCGCCCGCCGCACCTGCGCGATGATCGGCTGCCGATGAACGACGTGCTGCTGCACACCACCACTCAGGTGCAGGCCGACTATTACCTGCAAACCCACAGCACCAACCCGATGCTCACCCCCGAAACCATCGCCCGCGCGGTCGAGCAATTTACCACCGCCAGCGGGGCGTACGATTCGCTCTTTGGCGTGACGCGATTGCAGGAACGGCTTTGGGACCAACTCACCCGGCCGCTCAATCACAACCCCGCGATTTTGCTCCGCACGCAGGATTTACCGCCTATCTATTCCGAAAACTCCTGCATGTATCTGTTCTCACGTCAATCACTGATCGCCAACCACAATCGCATCGGGGCGCGTCCGTTGATGTTTGAGATCGATCGCATGGAAGCCTGGGACATCGACACCGAAACCGACTTTGTCATCGCCGAGATGTTGCACATCGCGATGCGCCAGCAACGGAGAAATGCGGCATGAAGAACGCCAAATGGAAAGTCCTGCTATCCGCACCCTACATGATCCCGTTTGCCGGGCGATTCGTGCCGGTGCTGGAAGAGCAGGGGTGCCGGGTCATCATCCCGCAAGTCAACGAGCGCCTTGAGGAATCGGAATTGCTCGAACTGACGCGCGATATCGACGGTACGATCTGCGGCGACGACCGCTACACCCGCCGCGTGCTGGAAAACGCGCCGCGGCTGAAAATCATCAGCAAATGGGGCACCGGCATCGACTCGATCGACCAATCCGCCTGCGACGATCTAGGCATTCGCATCGGCAACACGCCCAACGCGTTTACCATTCCCGTCGCCGACAGTGTCTTTGCCTACATGCTCTCGTTCGCCCGGCAGACCCCGTGGATGGATGACCACATGAAAGCGGGGCGTTGGGAAAAGATCGCCGGCAAGACGCTCAGCGAATGTACCGTTGGTATCGTCGGCGTGGGCAACATCGGCAAGGAAGTGGCGCGTCGGGCGATGGCGTTTGGCATGAAAATCCTCGGCACGGATATCCGTCCTATCGACAAACATTTCTTAAGTGCGACCACGATGGAAGTCACCTCGCTGGAGGACCTGCTCGCCAGAAGTGATTTTGTATCGCTGCACACCGATCTGAATCCCAGCAGCCATCATCTGATGAACGCCAAGCGATTCGGCTTGATGAAGCCCGATGCCGTGCTGATCAACACCAGTCGCGGGCCGGTGGTGGATGAGCGAGCGCTGGTCAAAGCTTTGACGAAACAGCAGATCGCCGGGGCGGGGTTGGATGTGTTTGAGGTCGAACCCTTGCCGACGGATTCGGCGTTATTGAAGATGAACAACGTCCTGGTCGCCCCCCACAACAGCAATTCCAGCCCCGCAGCGTGGGAGCGGGTGCATCAGAACTCCATCCGCAATCTGCTGGCGGGCCTGGCTGAGGTCAAACGTCCCCTGCGCGACGCGGCCTAATCGTCCTTGGTCAATAGCTTGTCGAGCTTGGCGTGCAGTTGCATGATCTCGTACTGCGCTTTGAGATTGACCTGATACTCGGCCTCGGCGCGGATGCGGTCGTTGTGGCTGGAACGGTCTGCTGAGCCGAGCAGAAAGAGCGTGAGGAAGATCGATTCGATCGAAATGATCAGCGCCAGCATGGCAAAGGGGTAGATGTCGAACGCGTCGGGTTGCATCAGATTCCACACCATCCAAACCGCGATGATGACCGCGTGGGTGATCAGAAACCACTGACTCGCGCTGACGGCGGCGACGGTCTCGGCGGCACGGTGCCAGGTGGTGGCGCGTTTCTCGATCACCGCATTGGGGTTGGTCACGCCGCGAAGCTTCTCAATCGTTTCGCGGTGTCGCTTGCCGATCGTCGTCAACACGTCGATCGCGGTCTCGGGGTGGAGTCGCAGGAAGTCGTGAAAGTCGTCGCGCTTTAGGACGAGCATGTCCGTCTCGTCGATCGTGCGGACCGATGCCGTCCGCGGCCCGCCATCAAGGAGGGCGACTTCTCCAAAAAAATCGCCAGCGTTGAGCGTCGCCAGCGTTTGTTCGCGCCCGTTTTCGTCTGGGCAATACACCTGCACCCGGCCAGAGGTTATCAGGAACAGTTCGTCGCCCGGTTCGCCGATCCAGATCACCGGTGCGTTGGCCGGAAACGAACGCGGCGTCGCCAGCGGCAGCAGCCGCGCCAACTCGCTTTCATCGACACGCGCCAAAACGGGAATCTTGCGAAGAAGCTCAATACTCATTAGGATAGCCGATTCTGGAGCGCCGATTGGCGATTGAAAAACTTAGTCGCTGACTCCCGTTTCATTCGCAAATCCCAAATCCCAAATCCCTTGATTCATTCGCTGACAACGACCACTTTTTCCAGCAGGACGTAATTCCGCCCCCGGTATTCGGTCACCATGCCGGAAACGCGGAACTTCAGCGATCGACGGGTCTCTTTGATCTGGTCTTCCATCAACATCAGCTTCAGATTCGGCAAAACCACCACCGGCGGGTCTCGCAGGGCTTGGCCGTCGGCTTCAAACACAAATTCCATGCCCTGGCCTTCGGCCGCCTGTGCCAATCGTCCCAGCCGATCGACGATGTAACTGCCTTCGCGGATGACATTCAGTTGTGGTGCGTTGGGGGCGATCGCGCCCGATCCCGTGCTCGCATCGACCGCCGGTCCCGCACTGCCCGGCTGCAAGGGTCTCGCCGATCCGGTGGTTCCAGTGGGCTGGAGCATGTTGTTCAGGACGTCTTTTGCCGGGGTGATCGGCTGGGTCGTCTGGGCATACGCCAGCACCATCGATCCGCCCACCACCAACGCCGTCGCCAATGCGTGTCGCTTTTGCATACCGGAAGTATATCGGAAGATCAGCCTCGGGTGGGATAGCAAACGCCGACACGAATCAGCCTATTTCTGACAATGTTGTCCAACTGGATTGCCCGATACTTCCCAATTCGGCATCGCTTTCGTAGCATCGGACGCCTATGAGCATTAACGATATTCGTTCACGACTGGATTCGATCGGGCAGGCACAGGTGTTGCGGTTCTGGGATGAACTCGACGACGCCGGTCAGGCAAAACTGCTGGCCCAACTGGAGGCGCTCGATCTGGACGGGTTGCCCGCACTCGTCGAAGGGTATGTCACCAGCAAGCCGACGATTGATCTGCCGACGAATATCGAACCGGTAAAGCCCTATCCGCGCCAGTCGACCGACGCGCTTTACGCGAAGGCGCAAGCGAGGGGTGAGCAACTGCTTCGCGAAGGCAAGGTCGCGGCGTTCCTAGTCGCGGGTGGGCAGGGCACGCGATTGGGATACGACGGGCCCAAAGGCGAATACCCCGTCACCCCGATCAAAAACAAGCCGCTGTTTCAGGTCTTTTCCGAACAACTGCTCGCTCACGGCAGGCAGTCGGGCAAGCCGATCCCCTGGTACATCATGACCAGCGACATCAATGATGCCCCGACCCGCGCGTACTTCGAAAAGAACGACTATTTCGGCTACGACCGCTCGCTTGTCCGGTTCTTCCAGCAAGGCATGATGCCGGCGTTCGGACTCGACGGGAAGATGCTCCTGGGTGCCAAAGATAGCCTCGCACTCAGCCCCGACGGGCATGGCGGATCTTTGCGGGCACTGCGGCGAAGCGGCGCGCTGGACGACATGAAATCCCGCGGCGTCGAACACCTCTCCTACTTCCAGGTCGATAACCCCATCGTCCACACCATCGACTCGCTTTTCATCGGCCTGCACGATCTGACCGGCTCGGAAATGAGCAGCAAAACCATCGGCAAAGCCCACGCCCTGGAAAAAGTCGGCAACTTCTGCATCGGCGACGGCAAGCTGCAGGTCATCGAGTATTCCGATCTGCCCGATGAACTGGCACATAAGACGAACGCCGATGGAACGCGTGCGTTTGATGCCGGTTCGATCGCGATCCACGCGCTGCGCGTGTCGTTTATCGACCGCCTCACCGCGCCCGGTAGCGACCTGAAGCTGATCTGGCACCGGGCCGAGAAGAAGGTGCCGTTCGTCGATGAGCAGGGCAACCCGATCAAGCCCGAAACCCCCAACGCCATCAAGCTCGAGCAGTTCGTGTTTGATGCGATTCCGCTCGGCAGCAACGCGATCGTCTACACGACCGCCCGCGAGGAGGAGTTCAGCCCGGTGAAAAACGCCGAAGGCACCGATTCCCCCGCCACCAGCCGCCGCGATCAAGTGCGTCGTTTCGCCCGCTGGCTCACCGCCGCCGGTCTGCCCGTCCCCACCAAGGACGGCGAACCCGATTGCACCCTCGAAATCTCGCCGCTGTTTGCGGTCAATGAGGATCAACTGAAATCAAAGAATCTGCTGGTCAAGAAGATCGAACCGGGGCAGAGTGTGTATTTCGGGTGAATTGAAGACGGTTTCACCACGGAGAGAAACCTAGCAGTAACAGGAATAAGCGAACACAAATGGGGCCACCGATCACTTTGTTTACTCGGAGCGTTTTATGTCTGCTGATATAGATTCGGAACGTTACTCATTGCTGTCGAACGTTCAACTGACCGAAATCATACGCCGTATGGGGCAAATCGTAGCCACCACGCCGGAGGATGAGGCAATGCGTGAAGCAGACTTGTTAGCCGCTGACATCGTCGAATGGTCCGAGGAAGCCGCTGCGCGTCCGAAATATGGGCCAAGTCATAGCTTTCGAGATTCGCCGATGAAGGCGGGCATGGAAATGTTTCAGGATCGTCTATCGGAAATGGAAATCGTCCTAAAGGACGGACCGCGATTACAGGGAGTATACGTAATTGATCGATGGCGAACCGACGATATGAGCCGCCACATCGCGTGGATTGCAGATCGCATAACTGCAGTCAAGGACCCGGATTCCCGTCGTACCCTTACGGAGTTGCACACTCGAGCCGTTGAAGTTGCAGATCGTTTCGTCGTTGCGATCGCCGTCGCCGACCTTACCGTGTGCCTGAAGCACCCGTTCACCAATGCGGTAAGCGCCCGCAAGTTCGGGCTGCGTGCGGCATCAGCTTGGGAAAAGCTGAAACTTGCAAAGTACTGCACGCCGGAACACGAAGCCCTTGCCCGGGAAACGCTAATGCGAGCGGTTCGGTACCGCCACGACAAGAAGCTTGGCGAGTCCCAGATTGCTGCCGCAGGGCGCAACCGTGGAAAGGCAGAGCGTTTGCTTGCAGAAGCTCGCGAGATGCTTCGGCAAGACCAGACGGAGTTCTCGGGCGGGTTTGAGAACTGAGTCGGGACAGCGTTCCACCACAACCAACGCGAGGCCGATATGGACGACACAAGAGTCAAACAGCGTTTCCTTAAAGAGTTGCACTCGAAGGAGTTCTTGTCGGCACTGGATCAGTGCTGGTCGAATCACGGGAAAGCGGTACAGGAAAAGTTCTCGGGGGACGAAATCGTATTGGATGGCGAAATGCGAAGGTTGGCGATGCCTGGTGGCCCAATCTCGAAGTTTGTGCAAGCCTCTCTCGCTGACAAGCTTTATCCGCCATCCTCAGTTGCAGTGTCCAGTCTCGCAGCCGAAGTAGCGAGTCAATTTTTCTACAATACGCCAACTCAGTCAATTGTCTCGCGTCTGGAGGCCTTTGTACTCAAAGATTGGCGCGAACATATCTCGATGCCGATACCTGCTTTCCTCACCGGCTCTGAGATTGCTTCAGGTGAATCGGACCGCGATAGACGCCACAGGGGCGACATGCAGTGGTTGAGCCATAGGACGAGTGCGCCGATATGGGAAACTGAATCGGCTAAGCTGTATTTTGACGGGATCATGCCCCCTGATCGAGTACGTCCCGGCCTGAGTGACTGGCCGTCTCAGAACGTCGTCATTAGATTCTGCCATCTTGGCTCAACTCCCGAAGTATGCGGAGTTGTGGAACGGTCACTGCCTGTTTGGATCCTCATGCTGTTCGCTCGCGATCCCTATGGGCTTACGCTGAGAAGTTTCAACCTGACAATCGATGAGTTTGAGGAAGGACGCCCAAATCTGCAAGCAGTTCTCAATCTGTACTTTGCCCCAATCACCAATCGGTCCATATCGCGTAGAGTGAAAAACGCCATGGATGTGGTGGTCCTCGCCCTGGAGCAAGAGAGCGCTGTTTTCGGGACGGCCGCATGCTTCGCTGCGATCGACATTCTGCTTGCGGACGATCGAAAAGACGCATCACCGACAAGTCCATCGCTTGGAGCGCAGGTTGCCAAGCGCGCGGCATGTTTACTCGAACCAGACCAAAGCAAACGACATCTTGCGGAGGCCGTAATCAAGAAACTTTACAAACACAGAAATGCCGTGTTGCACGGTAATCTCTTGAACGGCAAGAGCATGGTGGACGTCAGCACTGTGCTTATTGGGAGTTTGCTTGTTGCGATGGCAGGTTGGGCCGGTACGCAGAAGCGCATGAATGAATCGGATTATCCGCTGGTAAGGAAGCTATTTGATAATCTTGATTCGAGCGCACCCACCGGCGGACTACCGGACGGTACGCTAGAAACGCCTGCAGTTCAGATCTGGCGATTAGGTTGGCCTCTAGAAGATTGGGATTAGTCTATCCTTAAGGCGAACTTACTGCCCAGCGCCGTCATGGCGGAACGTATTCTCCGAAGTTGTGCGGCTTAGCTCCTTCATTCGCGGCATCAGTTTGTCGGGTCCGCGCTCGTGACCGTTTCTGTATGGCGCCTTTGTCGCGATGGTCGGCGGTGGCAGTCGCGCGGCGAAAACTGGCGGCTGAAGCCGCGCCTACGAAATGTAGCGTGTTAGGCTATTCTTTAACGTCTCAGGTTATGAACTAACGCAGTGCGTTATGAATAACCCCCGTTGTTATGAATTGGGGTGGGGCGTTAAGACTTTGAACAGACTGTTATGACGGGGTGCGGAGTGTTATGACTTGGCTTGCGGTGTTATGCCCAAGCTCGGAGCGTTATGACTGGGTTTGCGGCGTTATGACTAGGTTTGCGACGTTATGCCCGGGCTCGGAACGTTATGACTGGGTGTGCGGCGTTATGCTCAGGTTCGGAGCGTTATGACTGGGCTTGCGGCGTTATGTCCGGGCACGGAACGTTATGACTTGGCAAAAAACGTTATGACTTCGCCTAGATCGTTATGACATGGCGAGGTTGCACGCTCCGCAGACGGGGAGGGGTTGGGTTTTGAGCAGAACGATCGCCGATCTTATTGGCACCGCGAATTGGGCTGAAAAACCCTCCCGGCGACGGTGAAGCTTCAACGGCTCTTGGCCGATGTATGAATAGATGATTCGCCCCTTCCGACCCATGTCCAACGCCGAACGGCAACGGGAGTTCTGCAAACGACATCCCGGATACTACGCACGTCGAAAACCACGGCGGAAAGTTACTGTGACGCCCGTCGCGATGTTAACTCCGGCGATACCGGTCGAAGCAGTCACACCGACCGAGCTTGAACCGCAGCAATATGCCATGTCGTCGGCACCGACAGCGTGCTGATCCCGTCAGAGACTCGCGAAAGTGCTCGCGGTGTCATTCCAGCAACGCGTTGATGATCGCCAACAGGCATAGTGCACCCCACACCACAAGCCCGTACCAGCCGACGACGTTCTGCGGTTCCCTCCAAGTCACGAATAATCCGGCACCGAATGCAAGCCCAACCAGCACATAAAACGTAACAGCCTGCTCCACTGTAGCGGCATGCATGCTGCTGCTCAGCGTGTATACGATCGGGAGGATGATCAGCACATACGCGATGACGAACGCCCAGTTCGTCGCGACCCCCGGATCGGGCGGACGCTGGTAGTCGAGCACCACGGGTTTCTCGGCATCGCGTTTCATGATGGATCAGCACACCTATCGGGACACGGGTTGAAAACCCGTGCCAC
>JBGSMH010000096.1:0-4229 GCA_041740275.1 Phycisphaerae bacterium | reverse complement strand
TTTTGCTGGGATTGTTCTTTGTTGTGCTCGGGCTGGCATCCACGTTGGGGGCAGCGCTCCCTTCGCGGGGCATTGAACGAACAACCTGGGACAAAATCCCCCCGACGCCCTGGGAGTTTGTTCCGCAGGAGTTCTGGGGCTTTGTTCGCTACCTGATCGAACCGATGCACCCGGGTGCGGCCTGGGCGTTATTGATGGTTGTCGCAATCTTCCTTGGTGGGCTGTTTTCGCTACGGCGTCGGAAAGGGGAACATGCTGACCTCAAGTGAAAGTCCAAACCTTTCCTGGCCGCGGCGCACGTTATTGTGGCTGTTAATCGGCGTCATTTCGCTCACGTCAGTTTATGCCGGCGTGCAGTGGCGACAATGGTGGTTCTACGTCACCACGCCGGTACATTTTCACGACATCGAGCGTAACTGGCTCTGGGGAACCTATACCTTTCGGAATATTCACGACAAGGGCAGATCGTTTCTGGACACTTACGATGACGTGGGCATTCAGAATCGTCGGTCAGAGCTGTGGATCGACTACGCGCCGTTGCGGCTGGTGGTCAATACGCTGTGGGTGGCATCAAATCACGAGCAATGGCCTTACCAGTGGCACAAGTCGACGCGCTACAGGTCGGACCTGCAACTGATCTACGACTATCACGCATTCTATCGCTGGTTTAACAGTGCGATGGAGGCGTTGGCAGCGATCGGGGCGTTTTTGCTGGTCTACAATGTCGTGCGACGCAGCGGATCGGGCGAAACACGATCGGCAATCCTGGCACTGATTGGCGGACTACTGCTGTGGTTCAACCCCGCGATGATCATCTCCGCACATGGCTGGCCGAGCGGGGATATGTGGGTCGTGCCGCCTTTCCTGTGGGCGGTCTATCTGGCACGGGTGAATCGATGGCTGGGCGCTGGCATCGTGATGGCGTTGGGGACGCTCTTCAAAGGCCAACTTTTCTTCGTAATGGCGATCATGATCGCCTGGCCGCTGCTGCAACTAAGGTGGCGCGAGCCGCTGCGGTTTATCGCAGGATTCTTCGGGGCGTTTGGGCTGCTGACCAGTGGATGGACGTTGACCTACATCGATCCCGAGGGTTTTCGACAATTTCGCTATGCCGCAGTCGTGATGACGGGTATTCCGTCCCTGTTGCTGATCGCCTACATGCTTCTTCGCTGGAAATTGCCGAAACTGCGCCTCGACCGTCTTTCACGCATCAATGCGTTGACGATTTGGTTTGGGCTAAGTGGCGCACTGGCGTTTTCGTCGATGTGGCTGTTCGGTACCTGCTATGCATGGTTCGACGCCAGCTACGCCTTTGGCACGGACCATTGGCAATACATGGTGATGGGCAAAACCAGCAACATTCCCGGCATCATGACCGAGCGCTACGGCTGGGATCTTTTTCGCGGGCCGCTTTCAGTATTTTTCACCGCGTATGGGTGGGAGGTCACGGTCAAGACGTTCCTGTTTGGCATTTTCCTGCTGTTGCTGGGGGTCAGTGCTATCGGGATCGCGATGCACGATCGACGCAACAGCACTCGCTTCCTGATCGCGATCGTCACGCCATGGCTGCTGTTTTTTACTGTCCCCTGTCAGATCCATGAGCGGTACCTATTGTTTGCCGCGTGTGCGGCGTGCGTGTGTATCGGACATTCGATCGGGATGACGTTGCTCGGGGTATTTTGCACGATCCTGACGGGCATGATGACCTTGCACGTGATGTTTATACGAGGCAACTTGCAGTGGTCGGACCAGCTACTTAACGAAACCGCACCCTGGCTGTTCGCCGCCGACGGATTTGTGCTACGACTCAATAAGTTCATCGTCGGTACTTTCCCGGATATCGGATGGGCGGTGATCGTGGTGACCTGTGTCTTTGTCTGGATGACGATCACGCCGATTTGGCGTCCACGTCGTCAAGTCGCGCTGCGAGAATGCGGAAGCGATTCCGCTCCAGACTAATTAGAACGTCAGTATTCGGTCTCGCCAGACGCGTGAAAATAGCCTTAAAACCAAATGAAGGCACATTTTTCCACACGGTTTGTGCTTGGTACGCCATTGCATACCGCTCCCACCCCCGATCAGGGACCCCGCGTTATCGGCGTGAAAACGGCGTTCTTCCGTCCATTTCTGCCGCAAGAGGGTGTTGATCACGGTCGATAATAGCAAAGAGACTCTATTGTCCATTTCCCATTGGCGTCAGACGATGTGATAATGGGGTTGCTTTGGGCATGGTGAATACGCCATGATAGCGACGCAGGCTGTACGGATACAGCCAGCCGAGCGCGATGAGGGTCGCGAGCGGTGTGTGTCAATTTGGATGAACGCCGGCGTTTGATACAACAGTCAAAGCCGGGCCGAGGAGATTGGAGAAAGTTCGCGCTTATGTTGGTGCGCTATCAAGAAGCATCGATCGCCGATCCGGGCACCGTCGGGGTATTGGACAATCCCGAGTCGCGCCCGTTCCCCCGTATCTCCCCGAATTCAGATGATTCAACGGGCAGCGTCGACGAATTGTTGCCCGCGCTTCCAGTCGTGCGGCTCAAAGGCGTGGAACTGCACGCGATCACGGAGCGGCAGTGTCTGGATCACATCATCCAATCGCTGGATCACGGGATCGGCGGGACGGTGGTGACCCCCAATCTGGATATCCTGCGACGCTGCCTGCGGGATTTGAAGTTTGCGACATTGGTTTCAGAATCCGATCTGGTGGTCGCCGACGGAATGCCGCTGATCTGGGCATCGCGTTTGCAGGGCACGCCCCTGCCACAGCGGATTGCCGGATCGGACCTGATCGTCACGCTTTCCATGCGGGCGGCGGCAGAGGGGAAATCTATTTTTCTGCTCGGTGGTGATGCTGGCGCTGCTGAGGGTGCTGCAGAGATGCTTAAGAAAAAAGCACCGAACCTGATCGTCGCCGGCACATACATGCCGCCTTACGGCTTCGAGCAAAAGCCCGATGAGATGAGCAAGCTGATCGACGCTCTGACACAAGCCAAACCTGACATCATCTGGGTGGCGCTGGGTTCGCCCAAACAGGAATATCTGATCAATCGCATCCGCGATGTTTTGCCCGGCAGTTGGTGGCTGGGCGTCGGAATCAGTTTCAGTTTCCTGACCGGCCAGGTCGAGCGCGCCCCACGTTGGGTACAGATGATCGGTATGGAGTGGCTGCACCGGGTGCTGCAAGAGCCCGCACGGCTCTTTAAGCGATACTTTATCCACGGCGTTCCGTTTGCCGCTAGTGTGCTGGTCGGATCACTCGCGAATAGAAAATTCGGCAGAACTACTGAGCAGCAGCGGACCGGACACCGGCACCGCCGTCGTCGACTCGCGCCGCGTGCGCCGATCTCGGCTCCCAAAACCGTGGTGGACACGAACGGTGCTGCACCTGAAGCGCGCGCGCCAACTGCGACAACTCCCCCACCCAAAGCCTCGTCGGATTCGATCAGCGATATCAGCAACAGCCCGCCCGGCGGTGGGATGGGCATTTTTGTCCGCAACGAATCGACCTTGCTCGGCCGTGGACTCAAACGCCTTCGTTCGGTGATCCTCTTGGGCGGGAAGGTTCGCGAATCGCCTTTGAGCATCGCGATCAATCGTTCACGCCTCGACTTACCGCTGGACGAAACCGGCACGATTTTGAATCACTGGTTGACCCAGTGCGACGAACTGGCACAGCGGGCCAATCTGGCCAATCTTACCGTCCGCGTGACCGTCGATCAGACCTCTCACGAACCGACAACGATTGACCCGCGTTTCGCGTCAATGGTGCGCGTTGAACGCGATCAGTCGAGTTTTCGCGGGACCGGCGGCTTGATCGCGGACCTGTTGCAGGACTATCAGGATGACGACCTGGTCCTGGTCGGCAATGCCCATCAGGTTTTGCTGGATCCCCTCTGGGCGATCGCGGCGGCGTTGGATCACAAAACCGGGGACTTCACGCTCATTAGCCATCGCGACGGAACCGCCAGCGGCCTGATGCTGCTGTCGTGCAAAACCGTGCGAGAGATTTCCCGGGTCGGGTACGTCGACCTAAAAGAACAAGCCCTGCCGATGATTTCCAAGCGGCACGACGTTCGGGTGGTGCATTGTCGCCAGCCGACTGGGATGCCGCTGTTTACTTTGGCGGACTACATTACATCGCTGCAACACCATCATCGCCGTCGAGAACATCGTCGCGCCAGATCGAACCCGCTGAATGAGGATTTCACACGGCATTTTGCGATTGT
>JBGSMH010000095.1:0-5977 GCA_041740275.1 Phycisphaerae bacterium | reverse complement strand
GCTGGGAGTGGATTGCTTTCGAGCCATATCAGGCTAATGATCCTTACAAGTATTCGCTCTTCGGCTTTGGATATACTCCACTCAGTCTGCAGAGGTTGACTGCCCATGATAACTCGTCAAGCTGGTGTGTCCGCGTCCCGCACTGGTTCATCGCGTTGCTCTGTCTCCCCCTGCCGCTGATCGCGATTCGTCGCTGGTGTAAGAAACGACGGATCGAGCGAGAAGGATTGTGTCGCGTCTGCGGCTACGACCTGCGCGCCAGCGTCGACCGGTGCCCGGAGTGTGGGACGGGGTTTAGAAACGAATCGGCGGCTGAAGCCGCCCCTACCGATGGGTGAGGTCGAATCGGTGCGATCAATCGCACCCTGCCCGGCTCGATGCTCAAACACTGGTTGAAAACCCGTGCCACAAGATCGGTCGGGGTGATGTTCGGCCTACGCGTTACACCGGCACCGCCTGCCTGGTCTTTCCGCTCAACTCATACACATACGCCAGGATCTCCGCGATCGCGTTGTAGAACTGTTCGGGCACTTCCTGGCCGACTTCGACGTCGCGATAGAGCGACCGGGCAAGCGGCGGGCGCTCGAGGATGGGAATCCCGTGCTCAAGGGCGACCTCGCGGATGCGAAACGCCAGAAAATCCGCACCCTTGGCAACCACCTTGGGGGCGGTCATGTTCTGCGGGTCGTACTTGATCGCCACCGAATAGTGCGTCGGGTTGGTGACGATCACGTCGGCGGTGGGGACGTCCTGACGGATGCGCTGGGTGGCGCGTTGCATCTGGATCTGTCGGCGACGCTGTTTGATGTGCGGGTCGCCTTCCATGCGCTTCAGCTCATCCTTGACCTGCTGCTTGGTCATCTTCATATCCCGCTCGGTCTTGTAGCGTTGATAGACGTAGTCGATGATCGCCAGGAAGAGCAGCAGGACCGCGATACGCACCGCGATGTCGTAGACCAATGACGCACCGAGTCCGAAGATTTGCGAGCTGGCCAGTTGTGTCGCACCGATGATCAGCCCGATCTTGCCGTGGATCGCGGAGTAGGCGACGACGCCGATCAGGATCATCTTGGTGATGTTCATCAGGAGCGTCACCACCCCCTGCCCGCCGCCGAAGATCTTCTTGAGGCCGCGCGTGGGATTGAGCATTTCCAACTTGGGCTCGATGCGTTTGGTACTGATGAAGAACCCGACCTGGGCCAGATTCATCCCTATCGCCACCAGCATGATGCCGCCCATGATCGGAGCGAGTGCGAGCACGACGCGGATCATCAGTTGCATCATCGCGTCGCCCATCGAAGGCGGGCGAAAATCCTGCAACGCCTCGGCACCGAGTTGGATCTCCATCACATCCCGCAGCGCCTGCATCACCCCGCCGCCAAACCAACTGAGAAGCAGCATTACCGACAACAACAGCGCGGCGGCGGTGAGATCCTGGCTGCGGGCGATCTGTCCGTTCTCGCGGGCCTCCTGACGACGGCGCGGCGTGGCGGCCTCGGTTTTGTCGCCATAGTCATCTGCCACGATGACCTCCCCACAGATCGGTGACCATTTCCAGTTGCGATGTCAGCGACGCCATCAACGCGTCGCTGGTGATCATGATCCCCACGAGCAGCACGCCCATGCCCATGAGCGCCCGGATCGACAGCCCGGCACTCATGACATTGAATTGCGGCATCGCCCGGCTGATCGTGCCCATCGCGACATCCACCACCAGCATGGTAAAGAACATCGGTGCCGCCAGCCGAAGTGCAAGGACGGTGGCGGTGGTGAACATGTCGAGAATGGCTTGAAAAAGGGACTCACTAAACACCAGCGACAGCGGCGGCGATGTGATGAGGCTTTCGTGGACCGCACCGACCAGCATCCGGTGCCCGCCGATCGAGAGGAAGATCACCAGCGTCAGCATGAAGTACAGATCGCCAATCAGTGACCCGGCCTGTCCGTACTGCGGATCGAAGACTTCGGAGAGATTGAAGCCCATCTGCTGACCGATCAGTTCACCCGCCCACTGTGCGGCGATGAAGGTGAAGCTGACGATCAATCCCATCGCCAGACCGAAGCAGATCTCGCCGGCGATGGCGAGGGTTAGGTCGAACAGATTGCCCGGAAACGCCAGCGGCTGGTCGATCGCGGTCATCGCCCCGAACGCCGCGACAGACGCGAACAACACCTTCACCCGACGGGGGATGCGGGTCGACCCGAACAGCGGCGACATCACCATCAGCCCGGTCATCCTGAAGAAGACCAGCACAAACGACGGGGCGAAGTTGATGGCGTTGTTGAGGTCCATGGTGGGTGAGTGGCGAGTGGTCAGTGGTGAGTGGCTAGAAAAGACAGAATGCGATTGTCTAGCCACTAGCCACTGACCACTCACCACTAATTCAAGGCAAACCGCCGCCACTGAACATGGCGGTGGCGTAGTCGAGAAGACGACGTTCGATCCAAGGTAAAAGCAGGATCGCTGCGGTCATCATCGCGGCGATCTTGGGTACAAACGTGAGCGTCTGTTCCTGGATCTGCGTCAGCGCCTGCACGACCGAAACGATCACGCCCACGACCAGCCCGACGATCAACATCGGACCGGCGATGACCATCGTCAGCACCAGCGAATGACGTACATACTCTGAAGCAGATTCAAATGACATGACACACCCGTCCTTGAGCGTGAGGCACAAGCCAAACGACTCAAGCGTCGCCAGGCTGTGTGCCGATATGTTTCACAGCGCATCCGTGCGCTGCGTTAATTAACCAAAACTACCCATCAGGCTCGACGTTATCAAACGCCAGCCATCGACCAATACAAACAACAACAACTTAAACGGCAGCGAAATCAGCACCGGCGGCAACATCATCATGCCCATGCTGATCAAAATACTGCTGATCACCATGTCGATGATCAGGAACGGCAGATAGATCTTGAAACCCATCAAAAACGCAGTCTTGAGCTCGCTGAGCATGAATGCCGGGATCAGCGTCATCGTGCTGACATCGCCCCAACTGGTGACCTGGCTCTTCTCCGGGTTGTTGCGATGGGCGTATTCGTGGAAGAGGTAGACATCTTCCTCGTTGCCCGACTGCTCGATCTGCCGAATCATAAAATCACGCAGCGGCACTTGCGCTCGTTCCAGCGCCACCCGCTGCTCCATCGAACCGGCAAGATACGGGCCCAGCGCCTCGTCATGCACGCGTTGCCAGGTCGGGCCCATTACCAGAAACGTCATGAATAGCGCCAACCCGATCAAAATCTGGTTCGGCGGCAACTGCTGCGTGCCCATCGCCTGACGAAGCAGGCTAAAGACGATGATGATGCGAGTAAAACTCGTCATCATGATCAGGATGCTCGGTGCCAGCGAGAGGACGGTCAGCAGGATGATGATCTGCATCGCCGCCCCGAAATTGGCGGGGGTGGAGATGTCCGGCAACTGCACCGGACCGGCCGGGGAGGGGATGGTCGGCATTGACGGGATCGGGGCGTTTTGTGCCAGCGCAACCCCACCCAAGGCGAGCACGCCGATCAACGCGAAGATGAGTTTTCGAGCATCCATGCTCACATCCCGTGGCAAAGGCGTCCTGCCTATGCGTCTGCCTGAATCACAATCGTCTCACTCACGCCGTACGGCGCGGGTCAGACTGCGCATCCGGTCGATCAGTCCACTGATCTCCGTTTGCGCCTGCTCGATCTCCGCCACCGGTGCGACATTCGCGTCGGCGGCGGGTTTGGGTTCGTCTTCGGTAAAATCGTCCTGTGCTTTGCTAAATAATGTCGAAAACCGCGAAGGCGTCGCCGCCACTTCGGTGTTTTCCAATTGGCCCAGCAGCGTCGCCACTTCATCGCCGTCGCAGATTTCGGATAACGTCGTCAATGTGCCGGCGCTATCACCCACCACGATCACCCGTCGACCCACCTGCAATAATAGAACTTGCTGTTTGGGTGCGATCGGCGATCTTGATAACACGCGAACCGCCCGTGCGCCCTTGTTCGCTCCGACGCCCGGGTACATCTTGCCGACGACAAATCGCATCAGCAGAATCAGCCCGATCACCACGCCCATTGCCAGTACCAGCCTCGACCAATCGAAGTCAAAGGTCGGCGTCGGCGTTGCGGCTTGAGCGGTATTGGCAGCGGGCGTGCGTCGGATCGGTTGATCGTCAAACACGCTGGCCTGGCGCGTCGTCTGGGCCAGTGCCAGCGATGGCGCGAGTGTGGCGGTCAGACACACCATCAGTAGCGAGATTGTGCGCCAACGACGCGACATGACGATCAGGCCTCGTCTTTCACGGTCTGGACGATCTCATTCACGCGGACGCAGAAGTTATCGTTTAAGACCAACACCTCGCCGCGGGCGACGAGGCGATCATTGACGAACACATCGACCGGATCGCCAGCGAGTTTGTCGAGTTCGACCACCGCGCCTTCGCTCAGTTTCAACACATCTTCGACGAGCATCCGCGAGCGGCCGAGTTCGATTTTGACGTTGAGTTCGACATCGCGAAGCAGATCAATGCTGCTGGCCTGCGATTCGGTGATGGCGGCCTGGAATGCGGGGAGATCAAACTGCGAAGTCGCGGGCAACGGCGCTCGTCCGCCGGCTTTTTGGTCTCCGGCGGCACGGGCCTCGGCGATCAACATGGATGCCATGTCGTTTTGATCCGCACCCGCCGCCGCACCCTGGGTGCCGAGCATGGTCGGGTCATCAAAGCCGGCCTGCTTGAGCAATGCCTCAAGCTCCGCTAAGTCGGGCGGCACCTCATCCGCAGCGATCGCGGCGGCAGTGGCTGCGGGTGTGTGGGTCGATTCGGCATGTGGCGTTGATGGAACCGACGCGCCTGCGCCAGCGTCTTCAAAGCTGCCCATTGCCATCAGTTCGTCGGCCAATGGATCGACGTTGACAGACTCGGGTTTTGAAACCGATTCAGAAGCGGGATTGGATTCAGCCATGCCTCACCATCCTTGGCGTAGCGGCCGCGTGTGACGGGCGAGGGCTCTTTCAGCAAAGTCACGCGCTCAGAAATCCGTTCTGAACGGCGTGCAGCGGGGGACGAGCACTTCATCGACATAGCCTTCGCCGATGATCTCGTCGAGCTGATACTTCACCTGACGCTTCAGCGTCTCCAGCCCAGGCTCGGTCTCTCCCTGTAATTTGGAAGGTTCCGACTGTGCTATAATGGTCCGAATCCGGTCCTGAATCAAGCCCGCGCGGCTGGCAATCAGTGATTTTACTTTTTCTTCGTGGGAGGATTTGGTCACGACCTTGATCTGTACGTCATAGAAAAACGTCCGACCGGACTGCTTATTTGACGCCTTGAGCGTCACGACTTCGACCTCCGAGGGTGATTTGGGATCGATCGCCGCCCCGGGGGTCGTGGTTCCGCCGTGCCCGTCGTCGGTACCTTGCGTGGTCGTCTCACCGTGGGCTTGCAGATCGACGTCCGCAGAAGCCGTCGATGGACCTCCGGCAATAATCTTGAATCCGACGATCAAGACGATCGCCTCGACCAACATCACGCCCCCCAGCATGACTGGCAATTTGGTCAGCAGCGCGCCGATGCCCGCCTTGGCTTTTTTCTCACCCTCAGCGGCTACTGGTTCTTCAGTTTTCTTAGCTTTTTCCGACATACAGTCCTTTCGCGAACGTGTCGCGTAAGGCTGTTATCGGCTAGACATACCGTGCAAGTTGCCACTAGTCCGTTATCGGACGCCTCACCAGTCGAGCATATTCGATCGCCCGGCGAATCACCTCGGCCATCGGCTCTTTCACCATCATCTTGTCCCCATGATCCGTACAAATCACCGTGTCCGGCGTCTGTTCGACGTACCGGATCTTGTCGGCATTGATCACAAACGACTGACCATTGAGACGGGTGAGTTGGATCATGTGTTCACTAGTGGGCAGTGGGCAGTCGGCAGTGGGCAGTAATGAATTGAACTGCCCACTGCCCACCGCACACTGCACACTCCTTATTCAAAGTGCCC
>JBGSMH010000094.1:0-9561 GCA_041740275.1 Phycisphaerae bacterium | reverse complement strand
ATCGGTACGCGATATTGTGCCAACAACTGCCCGTACAAGGTGCGTAAGTTCAATTACCTGGACTACCAGAGCAAGCACCCGCGCGAAGGATGGATGCCGTGGATGGGCATCCCGGATACGCAGCAGAAGAACTCGATCAATCCCGTCAAGGCGATGACGTTTAATCCCGACGTGACGGTTCGCATGCGTGGTGTGATGGAAAAGTGCACCTACTGCACGCAGCGGATCAAGAGTGCGACGATCGATCGTCGCAACGAGTGGTCCAAGGGCCTGCGTGATTCGCCGCTGGTCGATGATTTTGACGTCGTGACGGCCTGTCAGCAGGTCTGCCCAACCGAAGCGATCGTCTTTGGCAATCTGAACGATAAAGACTCACTGGTGAGCCGTCTTCACCACGGCCCGCGGGCTTATCAGGTCTTGCAGGAACTGAACAACCGTCCCCGCACGCACCACCTGGCCAAGTTGCGTAACCCGTCAGAAGGATCGGCAAAGGTTAAGAAGGAAGAAGTTCATTAGGAGAGGTGACTTGTGATCGGATAGATGTGAGAAGGGCCTTTTTGCCCTGAGTCACGAATCGCCAATCACGAACCACGAATAAGCGATGGCAACCATCTACTCAGATCCCTCGACAGTCATCTATCGTGAAGTCGATAACACGATCGACATTCCCGGCAAGCGTGCGCCTCTGGTGCTGGGTGGCCGGGACTTTGGTCAAGTCACGGATGTCGTTACCGCCGTCAACCTGCGGCCTACCCCCATCGGGTGGTATATCGGGTTCGGTATCTCGTTCTTGCTCTTTCTTCTGTATGTCACTTGCGTCGGACTGCTGTTACTGACCGGCGTGGGCGTGTGGGGAAACAATCAGCCGGTCTCGTGGGCGTTTGACATCATTAACTTCGTGTTCTGGGTCGGTATCGGCCACGCCGGGACGCTAATTTCTGCCATCCTGTATCTGTTCCGTCAGAACTGGCGAACCGGCATCAACCGATTTGCCGAAGCAATGACGATCTTCGCGGTCGTTTGTGCAGGCTTGTATCCGGCGCTGCATGTGGGCCGTGTGTGGCTGGCGTACTGGCTATTCCCGATCCCCAACCAGATGGCGATGTGGCCGCAGGCACGCTCGCCTTTGTGGTGGGACGTGTTCGCGGTCTCCACTTACGCCACCGTCTCGATGCTGTTCTGGTATGTGGGCATGATCCCCGACCTGGCGACCCTTCGCGATCGATCCAAAGCCAAGATCGCCCAGATCGCCTACGGCATCGCCAGCCTCGGCTGGACCGGATCGTGCCGACACTGGCATCGATTTGAACGGGCTTATCTTCTGCTGGCGGCGTTGGCGACCCCGCTGGTGCTGTCGGTGCACAGCGTCGTGTCTTTCGACTTTGCCACCAGTCAGCTCCCCGGCTGGCACACCACCATCCTGCCCCCCTACTTCGTCGCAGGCGCTATTTTCGGCGGATTCGCGATGGTGCTGGTTCTGGCGATCCCAGCACGAGAGTGGTTCGGGATGAAGGACATCATCACACTTCGGCACTTGGACAACTGTGCCAAGATCATGCTCGCCACCGGCATGATCGTCAGTTACGCCTACTGCATGGAAATCTTCATCGCCTGGTATTCAGGCGTTCACTATGAACAGTCGCTGTTTAAGTTCCGCGCCTTGGGCGGTCCGTACGCCTGGTCGTTCTGGGCGATGATGTTCTGCAACGCCATGGTCCCGCAGGTCCTGTGGGTGCGCAAGTGGCGATTGAACCCGTGGATTTTGTTCCTCGTTGCCAACATCGCCAACATCGGCATGTGGTGGGAACGCTTTGTCATCATCGTGACGAGTTTGAATCGCGATTTCCTCCCCGGTTCGTGGGGGCTGTACTGGCCTCAGCCGGTGGAAATCGGGATGTTCATCGGCAGCTTCGGGCTGTTCTTTACGCTGTTCCTGCTGTTCTGTCGGTTCCTGCCCATCGTCGCGATGGCGGAAGTGAAGTCGGTCATGCCCCAGGCGCATGTGCATCACGACGAACCACACCTTCAGACGCATGACCAACGTCGATCGGATTACAACCCCGACGAGGTGGATAGGAAGAAACGGCACTAAGGTGCGTTAAGACTGGATGGGTCGTGGTTCGCGACTCGTGGTTCGTGATTCGTGAGAAAGCGAGTCATGTCTTCACGAAACACGAATCACGAAACACGAAACACGAGATTTGGATATGACCACACTGAATCCTCCATCTGAGATGTCCGCGGGAGCGAACGTCCATCTTGAGCCGGTAAGGCTGGTCGGCTTGGTCGCGGAGTTCGACGACGTGACCGCCGTCACTGAGGCGGCGGCAAAGGTGCGCGACGCCGGGTACAGCATCTGGGACGTGCATTCGCCGTTCCCGATCCACGGCATCGACACCGCAATGGGCACCAAGCCCACCATCCTCCCCTGGCTGGTGATGGGCGCGGGTCTGACCGGGTGCCTGTTCGGCATCGTGATGACCTGGTGGATCAACGCGGTCGAACTGATGCCCCCCGAACCGTTTAACTGGGTCAACCTGCAAGGCTATCAATACCTGATCAGCGGCAAGCCGCTCTGGTCGATCCCGGCCAACATTCCGGTCATTTTTGAATGTACGGTGCTGTTTAGTGCGCTGACTGCGGTGTTTGGCATGTTGCTGCTGAATAAGTTGCCGATGCTCTACAACCCGCTGTTCAAGCTGAAGAACTTCCGCCGAGTGACGGATGATCGGTTTTTCCTGGTCATTGATGCCGGCGACCCCAAATTTGACGAAGGCAGGACACTTGAGCTTTTGAAGTCAACCAAGCCGTTGACGGTGGAGACGTTGGAAGACTAAGCGTCTGCTTTTGAAGAGTGAGAAAACGATGGATGACAAGAAATCCAAACCTGTCCCGATGATCAACGGTTGCTTCCCCAAGCCGCCGTTCTGGATGACGTCGCTGCTGTTGATCGGCGGGTGTCTGGCGCTATTGGTATTTGCCAGCATCCTGCGTTCGCGCGGCGCGATGAGCGCCGAACCCCGCATCCACATCATTCAGGACATGGACAATCAGATTAAATACAAGACCCAGCACGCCAGCCCGATCTTCGCCGACGGCAATTCCAGTCGTCCCAAGGTGCTGGGCACCGTGCGGTTCGGCCGACTCGATGCCGACGATCACCTCTATCGCGGGTATTCATCGACTTGGAATGAACAAACAAACGCCTTTGAGACCAAATATCTCGACGGCATCCCCGTCAAAGTCACGCCCGAACTGATGAAGCTCGGGCAAAGCCAGTTCAACACCTACTGCATGCCCTGTCACGGCTACGACGGCATGGGCAACGGTCCGGTCGCGTTCCGAGCGACACAATTGCAGCAGAACAATGTGTCCGGCATGACATGGGTCGCACCGTCGAACCTGACGGACGCGACGATCATCGCCAGGCCTGATGGACACATTTACAACACGATCGTTAACGGCATTCGCAACATGGGTGGGTATGGGTCGCATGTTCAGAACCCGACCGACCGATGGGCGATTGTCGCGTATGTCCGGGCCTTGCAACTGTCCAAATCCGGCGCGAAACCGCAGGAAAAGACAGCGGCGGCGAATTGAATGATCTTGGATTGAAGTAGAGAGAACTTGGCGTCAATGAGTCTGGGACAATCTGGCGGGTCGAAAACCGGCTGCGTTCCTCAACTCGTATGATTCCCTTGGATTGGAGTATCGTCGTGGGTTCACACTCGCACGCGAATAACCTTGAAGACGAAAACACGCGGCTGAAGCCGTTGAGCAAGCTATTGGGCATTGGCCTGATGGTCGGCGGCCTGGTGGCGCTGGGCGCAGCCTATGCTTCGTCGCTCGGCACGGAACAACACGGATCGCGTTTCCTGTGGGCGCTGCTGTTTGGCGTCTCCGGGTTTCTGGCGATCAGTTGCTCGGCCTTGATTTTCGTCCTGATCAACCATCTGGTCCGCGCCGGCTGGATCACCAACGTCCGCCGAATCCTTGAGACGCTGGCGATGCAAATCCCGCTGATGGCTTTGCTTCTACTCCCGATCATCATTGTCAGCGGATTGACGATGACGACCGATCACAATGGTCACGCCCGGCCACTGGTTTATTCCTGGGCCGTCCCTGCTAATACGCCAGTCGTGCATCATGGGGCGCATGACGCCAGCCACGATGCTGCCCCGGAAGCCGGTAAGACCGACCATGCCCCGAAAGTATCAACCGACGTCGATGCCGAATACATGCCCAATGTCTCTCAGGCCAATCGCGACAACCAGGTGATGCCGGGCATCGACCGACCCTTCGACGCCCTGATCCAGGAAAAGTACGACGCATGGCTGTCCCCGAAGTTCTGGGCGGTGCGGATCGTCGCTTATCTGGCAATTCTGTCAGTCATCGGCTGGTACTTTTTCAAGAAATCTGTGGAACAAGACACCTCGGGCGATGTGGATATCAGTTCGCGTCTCAGTGCCGTCTCACCCCCGGCATTGATCGCATCGGCACTGCTGGTCACGTTCATCGGCTTTGACGTCTTCATGTCGCTGGACCCGCACTGGTTCAGCACCATGTTCGGCGTCTACTACTTCGCGTCCGGCACACAGGCGATGTGGGCGTGCATGATCCTGTTCTGCATTGTCCTGCAACGCCGTGGGTATTTGAACGTTTCGGTGAGCAAAGAGCACTTTCACGACATGGGCAAGTTCATGTTCGCGTTCGTGGTCTTCTTTGCCTACATCGCGTTCAGCCAATACATGCTGCAGTGGTACGCGAACATGCCCGAAGAAACGTTCTGGTATGACAAGCGTGGGTACAGCACGATGTACCCCAACGGCTACACACCGTTTGTCCTGATCTTGCTCATCGGCCGATTTGTGATCCCGTTCTTGGGGCTGATTTCACGACATGTGAAACGCAATTACTTCGGAATCGGCTTCTGGGCGATCTGGCTGCTCGGCTGCACCGTTGTGGATATGTACCTGATCGTGATCCCTGAGTTCTCGCGTACGCCACTACTCGGTTTGCCCGAGATCCTCTGCCTGGCCGGGGCGGGGTTGTTGTGGACGGGTAACTCGGTGCGGATGCTGGCGTCGCACGCGCTGCGTCCGGTGCGTGACCCGCGCGTACACGAATCGGTCGCGTTACAAAACTTTTGAGGGTTTGTCATGGCTCAACCACAAGGCTTAAATGTTCCGGCAATCCTGACGACGGGCATCGTGGGCACGATTCTGACGATGGCGGTCGTGGAAGGCGTTCGGGCGTACTACAATTACTTCATGTACGAGGAAAATGCCCGGAAGTGGGAGATGGTTCGCCATCAGGCCGACGAACTGGCAAAAGAACAAAAGCTGCACCTGAGCGAGCAGTTCACCAGCATCCCCATCGACGACGCAATGGCTCGTTTTGTCGCAGCGGGTGGAAAACGCCCCTCGACACAGCCTACGAACTAAGGACTCGGAAAGTTTGATTCCAATGATCGGTCTTCTTCGACATGCTCGGCTGCTTTTGCTCGGTGCGACGATCGCACTGGGCACATCGAGCCTGCGCGCCCAGCAGACCCCCCCGACAGCCGATCGCTACGAGGTCGTCCCCGAGAAATTCAAAGAAAACACTCGGCACGTCGGGATCGAAGACAAGATCGGCAAGTCGGTCCGACTCGATCTGCAGTTTGTCGATACGACCGGTAAAGCCGTTCTGCTGGGTGATTATTTCAAGAGCGGCAGGCCGGTGGTGTTGCAGATGGGGTATTTCAAATGCCCGCAGATCTGTGATGTCGTCAGTGCCGCCATGATGGAAACCGCCGCCAAGGTGACGGATCTGAGCATCGGCAAGGATTACGACTTTGTCTATGTCTCGATCGACCCGTCCGACCGCTGGACGCTTGCCCAGGAAAAGAAGCAGAACTACGTCGCCGCGTACGATCGCGAAGGCTCTTTCGCCGGGATGCACTTTCTAACCGGCTCCGAAGCCCACATTCAGGCCCTTGCAGATGAGATCGGTTTTGGGTTTCAGAAGGTCGAAGGCACCAAAGACTTCGCCCACCCGACCATGCTGACCATCCTTACCCCCGACGCCAAGGTCAGTCGGTATCTGACCGGGGTTGAATATTCCAGTAGCACACTCCGCATGGCGCTGGTCGAGTCCGGCGAGGGCAAACTCGGCACCACCGTCGATCAACTGGTCATGCTCTGCTACCACTGGGACAGCTACAGTGGAAAATACACCAAGGACTGGATGGCGATCATGCGATTCGGGGGAGCGGTCAGCGTACTGCTGCTCGGATCATTCATCGGGCTGCTTTTCTATCGTGAAATGCGGATCCGCAAACACAAGCAACTTTTAACCGCGTGACCAATTATGTTAGGCATCCTAGCTAAAGCCGCTGAAGGCAACTTCCTACTCCCCCCGGACGCCTCGACCATCGCCGGCGAGATCGACTGGCTCACCTGGTTCATCACCTGGGTCAGCGTGATCTTTGGCGTTGGCGTGATCGTCATCACGTTCCTGATCGCGTTCCGGTTTCGCCACAAAAAGGGCGTGAACGACATCGGCAAAGGCCCGACCCACAGCACACTGCTTGAAATCACCTGGTCGGTCATCCCCGGCATCATCGTGCTGCTGATCGCGATATGGGGTTTCCAGGGTTACGCCAAGTATTCGATCATGCCCAAGGAAGTCGCCCCGCTGGAGATTCAGGTCGAGGGCTTTAAGTGGGGCTGGCGATTCATTTATCCCAATGGCCACACCGAGCCGGTGCTTCATATCCCCAAAGATGTGCCGGTACGTTTCGTCATGCGATCCGAAGACGTCATCCATAGCCTCTATTTCCCCGCGTTCCGCATCAAAAAAGACGTGGTCCCCGGTCGCTATAACAAAATGTGGGTGGTCGCGACCAGCGAGAGCCCGATGACTGCAGGCAAGGACTGGACCAACCCGGACAGTTTTGTGTTTAACGTCGATAAGCCCGAGACCTACGCCGAAGGCTTTGATATCTATTGCACCGAATATTGCGGGACGAGTCACTCGCGGATGTTGTCCAAGGTTTATGTCCATCCGACCGTCGCCTCCTACGAAAGCTGGCTGGCCAAGGCGTCTGACCCGTACCGAATGAAGGAGGACGGGACCTACACCCCCACAACCGCAATCGGTCAGGCGATGGCGGCCAAGAACGGGTGCTACCAGTGTCACTCGGTCGACGGGACGAAGCTCATCGGACCGACTTGGAAGGACCTGTTTGGAAGCAACCGAGCCTTCACCGATGGCACGTCGATGATCGCCGACGAAACGTATATCGCCGAGTCGATCAATTACCCGAACAAGCACATTGTCGCAGGATACAATCCGGTGATGCCGTCGTATCTGGGCAAGATGTCTGATCGTGATATCAACGCGATCATCAACTATATGAAGTCGATCAGCAGCAACTTTGACGGTGCCAAGACTACCCTTGACGCCCCGCTGCCCGATCCGAAGGCCAAGTGAGAAAATAGTTTGCAGTTCGAAGAAACTTCAAACTGATTAGGAGTCGTTATATGTCCACAATCAATCCAGCAATCCCCACCCATGCACCGGCACATGAGCCGCATGGTGATAACTATCTGACGCATCAGTCCGGTGTGCTGTCGTGGGCGTTTACCCTCGACCACAAACGCATCGGCATCATGTACATGGTTGGCGTGCTCGCGGCGTTCCTGCTGGGCGGCACCTTTGCGATGTTGGTCCGTACCGAGTTGCTCACCCCCGAACCGACTTTCATCCCCGGCAACGCCACCGCAAACTGGGACTTTTACAACCACATGTTCTCGCTCCACGGAGCGGTCATGGTCTTCATGTTCATCATCCCCGCAGTCCCTGCCATCCTCGGCAACTTCATCATGCCCCTGATGCTGGGCGCCAAAGACGTCGCATTCCCGCGCCTGAATCTGCTCAGCTTCTACCTATGGGTCATCGGCGGCGTGTTTTTCACTTACGTCCTGCTGTCAGGCATCATGCGAAGTGCCTTCGGGATTGAAATGTATGGCGGCTTCGGTCTGGATACCGGATGGACGTTTTACACCCCATACTCGACCACCACCACCAGTTCGGTCATCCCCGCCACCTTCGGCGCGTTTGTCCTAGGCTTTAGCTCGATCCTGACCGGCGTGAACTTCATCGCCACCATCCACACCCTGCGTCCAAAGGGGATGACATGGTTTAAGATGCCGCTGTTCTGCTGGGCGCTCTATTCCACCAGCGTCATTCAGATCCTGGCGACCCCGGTTTTGGGCATCACGCTCCTGCTGCTGATCGCCGAACGCGCCCTGCATGTGGGTATCTTTGACCCCAAGTACGGCGGCGACCCGGTGCTGTACCAGCACTTCTTCTGGTTCTATTCGCACCCGGCGGTTTACATCATGATTTTGCCGGCGTTTGGCATCATCTCCGAAGTGATCGGGGCATTCAGCCGCAAGCACATCTTCGGGTACAAGTTTATCGCCCTATCGTCACTGGCGATTGCGCTGCTCGGCTTCCTCGTGTGGGGTCACCACATGTTTGTCACCGGGCAATCGACCATCGCCAACGCCATCTTCAGCGCCATCACCTTCTTCATCGCGATCCCGTCTGCGATCAAAGTCTTCAACTGGATGGCAACGATGTATGGTGGGTCGGTCCGACTCAAAACCCCGATGATGTACGCCCTTGGCTTCATCGGCCTGTTCACCGTCGGCGGGCTCACCGGCCTGCCCCTGGCGGCGATGAGCACCGACATCCCCCTCCACGATACCTACTTCGTCGTCGCCCACTTCCACTATGTCATGATGGGCTCGATGCTCTTCGGGTTCCTAGCCGGCATGTATTACTGGTTCCCCAAGATGTTCGGCAAGATGTACAACGAACGCTGGGGCATCATCTTCGCGGTGGTGATCTACATCGGCTTCAACCTCGCGTTCTTCCCGCAGTTTCTGGCCGGTACGCAGGGCATGCCGCGACGATATGCCAGCTATCCCGATGGGTTCCAGATCTACCATGTGCTCAGCTCCATCGGGGCATACATCATGGGTGCGGGCCTGGTGGGTGTGCTGTTCAACTGGTTGGCCGGACTCAAGAACGGCGCGATCGCGGCGGCCAATCCGTGGGGGGCAAACACGCTGGAGTGGCAGACAACCTCCCCGCCGCCGCACGACAACTTCCCCAACACCATGACCGCAGACGATCCGTATGACGTTGCGCAGTGGAAACAGATCAGCGAAAACGAATGGCAGATTGACCCGGACTACAGGCCGGACGAAAACAGAGGGCACCACTGAGGAAATGTGAAATGTGAAATGCAAAATGTGTAGTGTCAAATGCGGTGAACGGATCGACTCCGCTTCTTCCATTCCATATTCCACATTACACATTACACACTACACACTTCAGACCGAAGGAGAACGATGAGTGACGCCGCAATACCCACAACTGACGCACACGGGCACGGGCACGACGATGGCCACGGGCACAATCCCAACCTCGCCCACCACTTCGACACCATGGAGCAGCAGTATGACTCCGGGAAGCTGGGCATGTGGGTGTTTCTGGCCACCGAAC
>JBGSMH010000093.1:0-2442 GCA_041740275.1 Phycisphaerae bacterium | reverse complement strand
GCGATCGGCGTGGAGGTTTACACCCTCAAAATCACCGGCGACACCATCAACCATATCAAACAAATCAGCCTGCACGGTCCCGAGCAGGCGGCGGACCTGTCGCTGCGACAATGGTTCTTCAGTTACCACTACCCGGATGCGAACAAACTCCGCTCCCTGCTGACCCTGCTGGCGGCGTTTGTGCTGGCGATGGCGACCATGCGGTACATGCGCGAAGTCCAGAACAACAAGTTCAGCATGTCGATGGTCTACTACATTCGCGAGGCGGTGTACGACAAAATTCAACGCGTCGGCATGGGCTTTCACGATTCGATCTCCTCCGGGCAGTTGATCAATCGAGCATTATCCGACCTGAATAATGTGCGGACCTTTGTGCAGGCCGCACTGCTGATGACGCTGGAAATCGTCCTGGTGGTCGGGGCCTACATCGTTTTGATCATGAGCAAGTCGCCGTGGGTGGCACTGCTGGCGATCGCGCCGCTGCCGATCTGGATCATCTACATCATGCGATTCAGTAAGAAAGTGCAGCCGGCAACGAAGGCAGTGCTGGAAGCTGAGGATAAGTCGATCCAGGTCATCACCGAGAACATCGCTGGTGTTCACGTGATCAAAGCCTTTGCGACCGAAGGGCAGGAAATCGCCAAATACTCGACGGCGGTCGATACGTTTCAGGATCGGATCCTCAAGCGCGTGCGACTGTTCGCCGACTTTCAGCCGGTCATCCGGTTGATCGCGTCGGCGTCGCATTTGTCGTTGTTTTTCCTCGCCGGTGTGATCATCATCCGTAGCCGCGGGGCGGGGATGAACGTAGGCGACCTGATGATTCTTGGCGGGGCGATGGGCGCGATCCTGATGCGGCTGCAACAGGTCGCGACCATCAATGAGCAATACCAAAACGCCATCGTTTCATCGCGTCGATTGTTCGAAGTGATCGAAGCCAATCCGACCGTTCCCGAAGACCCCGACGCCAAGATACTGCCGCCGCGCGGCATGGGATCGGTGCGGTTTGAAAATGTCACTTTCGGCTACGGCGAGACCGGTAAACCCGTGCTGCACGACCTGTCGTTCGAGGTCAAAGGCGGACAGGTTGCGGCGATCGTCGGGCCCACCGGCGCGGGCAAAAGCACGTTGGTTAATCTGCTGGCGCGCTTCTACGACGCTCGGCAGGGGCGCATTCTGATCGACGATATCGACGTGCGCGATCTGAAGCTGTCGAGCCTTAGGCCACAGGTCAGTTTTGTGTTTCAGGAGACGTACCTGTTCAGCGACACGGTTGCCGCCAACATTGCGTATGGGCGTCCGGGGATCACGCAAGGCGAGATCGAGGCCGCGGCACGGCTGGCGCAGGCACATGACTTTATAGAGGCGATGCCGCTGGGATATGACACGCTGTTGGGCGAGCGCGGTGCGAATCTGTCAGGCGGACAACGCCAGCGACTGGCGATCGCCCGGGCGATCGTGACCAACCCGCGGATTCTGATTCTCGACGACGCCACCGCCGCGATCGATCCGGAAACCGAAGATTTGATTCGCCGCGGAATGCGGCTGACACTGTTCGGCAAGACCACGTTTCTGATCGCTCACCGCATCAGTTCGGTCAAGTCAGCCGATGTTGTGATCGTGATGGAAGGCGGGCGCATCACGCAGATGGGAACGCACGAGCAGTTGATGCGCGAGTCGGGGCACTATCGCGACATCGCGATCGTGCAGTTGTCCCTTGCCGAAGATGCGGTTCGCGACGCCGGCGAGTTGCCCAGCCACATGGATCGCGTCCACGACCCCCGCGTCGTCGCCGCCGCCAAAGGACAGGCACGCAAAGAGGAACAAAAGGAACTGGAGGAGTCGCTGTGATTTCGACACTCCAACAGAATCTGTCACGAAGGGCTCGGTCCGCTTCCACAATCTCATGGAACCAATCCCATGACCGTGGGGGTGTGGCATGAGTAAAAAGGTCTTGCAATCGGCGGTCCCGGAGTCGGATGATGAGTCGCGTTATCGGCCGATTGAGTGGTCGATGATCCGCAAGCTCCTCTCATCGCTCAAGCCGTACAGAAAGACGTACGCGTTGGGGATCTTCATCTGCTGGGCACACGTGATGTTCGATCTGCTGGGCCCGCAGTACATCGGCACGATCGTCAACTTCGTCGCAGACTATGCCGGGGAAAAGCAGCGCGGGCAAAGTGCCGGGGTGATCGAGTGGCTCTTCAAAATCATCACCAACCACATCTCACCGGCCACGCTCACCGAGAGCCGGGCGATCCAGTTTCTGTTGATCATCATCGGCATGTGGGGTGTCACGGTCGTCTGCTCGGTGGTGCTGCAACGGTGGACGATTCTGATTGTGACCCGCGCCGGCGAGAATGTGCAGTTCGACTTCCGGCGAAAGGTGTTCCGACACCTCCAGAAGCTGGACATGAGCTATTACGACAAGACCAAGCTCGG
>JBGSMH010000092.1:0-5249 GCA_041740275.1 Phycisphaerae bacterium | reverse complement strand
TCTGCTCGGGGGTCAGCGGGTCGCAATGGGCAAAATCGATCTTCGATTCGATTACCTGCCGGATGAGCTTTTCCAGAACCGAGTGATAGAGCAGCCCGGTGTCCATCGCCGTCACGTCCGGATCGGGCGGCGGCTGAAGTCGCAGACCGTAATTGGCAAAATGCTGAAACGGACACGACGCGAACGATTCAAATCGCGACACACTCGAGGTCAACGTCGAAGTAAATAGCCGCTGGCTCACCGCCGGCGTCAGTGTCGCCTGATTGTCGTAACGCAGCGATCGCCAGACCTGATCGCGCATCTGCCGGACAGCTTCCGTGGGCGATTTGACGAGCCAATCGTACAAAGCCGACGAACTTGCATCTTGCCCAATCTCTGCATTTCGGGCGGCGACCAGTGCGTGACTCAATAGCTGTCTCGGCGTGCTGATCTGCTCAATCGTGCCAGGCGGGGTGTGTATCGGCGAATCGGTGATCGCATCGTCGATCGTCCGCCAAAACGGCGATGGTTCCAGCGGGTTGCCCTTTTCGTCGGTGGCACTGCGGATGAGCGTTAATTGTTCGCTGGATCGGGTGAGGGCGAGATACCCCAAAAATCGCTCTTCCAGAATCGCCGCCCGACTGGCCGGGCGGACTTCGATCCCGGCGTCGGTCAGCATCAGACGATCCCGATCATTCAGCACCGGCTGTTCGCTGATCGTCATCGGGAATTGCCCGGCGTTCATTCCCAGGAAAATCACCGCCCGGGGGTTGTGCGTGCGGGTTCGCTCGATCGAACCGACCAGCACCTGATCCAGCGTCGCCGGCGTGATCGCCAGATCCAGTTCGCCGAGTGTCTGCTGCAACATTTGTGCAAATGCCACTCCGGTGGTCGGGACATCGCCCAGCAGATCGACCATCTGGTCGGCCAGTTCGGTGACGCGCGTCCATACCTGTAGATGCTCGTCGCGTTCTTCGATCCGCCCAGCGTCGTCTGCGGCCTTGATCCGCTCCAGCACGGTTCGGCGGGCATCGAACGACTCGAGTACCGCAAACACATCCGCGATCCGCTGCTTCACCGGCATCGATTCGTTCGCCCACTCCGTCGATCCGATCGTCGCAAGACACTCGCGCACCCGCGCGCGAAGCGCATTGACCCGATCGACCTCTGCCTCGGTAAACTGCGATCGGTGCGATGTCGCCTCTTCATCGTCGATCGGGCGGTGATATTCCCACGGCTCATCGCTCATCCACGCGCTGGCGGGCAGGTTGTGTTGGCGGATGTAATCATCCAGCAGATCGACGTCGGCCGCATCCGCACCGCTGATCCCGGCACCGAGCAAGTCGATTACCGATTCGTGCGACCATCGCGTCTGCACCAGCATCGCCAGCGACGACAACGTCCGCACCAGCGGGTGATGGCTGGCCGAGCGGCGCTTGTCGGTGAAGTAGGCGATGTGGTGCTCGGCAAAGCTGGCGTCGATCAGCGATTCATAGGTGTCGATTGACCGTGCCAGGAGGCAGATGTCGCGAAGTCGGTACCCTTGAGCGACCAGCGACAGGATTTCCCGCGCCGCCGCGTCCACCTCGGCGGTGGGGTCGGTGGCGATGATGCGCTTTGCCGCACCGGCACTGGCGACATGCTTGGATCCGGTGTCGATCTGGTGATGCTCCACCGCCCGCAATTCATCGGCCGCGAATCGAGGCTGATCATTCAGCAGCAACGGCTGCTCGATCGTTGCACCGGCCTTGGTGAACTCGCGATGCAGCTTTTGATACGTCAGATGCGGCTTAAGCAGCACATCGCTGTCCGATATGGATTGTTGTGGATGGGTCGCGATCGGCGAACTGGGGTTAACCAGCATCGCCACCAGCGTTTGCTTCGCGGTCTTGGCGACCGCCGCCAGCAGCAGGCGTTCGTAGGCGGTGAATTCGTAAAAATTGTCGATCAGCACCAGCGACCGCTGCACCAGTCGGCAGTTTTCCACCGCCTCGATCGCCTGCCCTTGCCGGGCGAAGGCGTCGAAACCGTGATCGGTCAGATACGTTTGATACAGTTTATATATGGCGCACAGGTCGGTCAGCTTGCGGGCCAGCGTCTGCTGACCCGAACCGTCGGCGGAGCGGGCCTGTTCGATCAGATCGTCGATATCGCAAAGATCCCGGCCAGCCCTTTCAAACTCGGCAAAGGTCGCGTCGATCTGACTTGCCAGCCCGGGTGTCCGGGCACTACGCCCGAAATGCACCAATTGATCGGCATGGGTTCGCAGCAGGTGCGACAGGATCAATTCCCGCCCGACCGCGTCGATTCGCGTCCCTGCCGGCGTTCCGCAATCGACCAGCACCAATTCGCCCAGATCATCCGGCGAGATCACATGGACATTGATAAACCCGCCCAGTTGCGGATCGGTCGCGACGGCGCGTTCATAGGTAAAGGTCGCCTGTTTGGGAACGATCAGCAGCACGCTGGCATTGAGCGGGTCGGATTGGACATGGCGCACCAACGCTTCGTGCAGAAAATGCGATTTTCCGCTGCCTGCCCTGCCGAGGATGAAGCGCGTCCCCATGTTTGGGAGTATACTCTGGATTGCCATGGATCAAACCTTTCGACCCCGTCGGCTTCGCAATCATCCGGTTCTGCGGCAGATGCTGCAGCGGGTGACCTTGCGCCGAAGCGATATCATCGTGCCGGTCTTTGTGTGTGAAGGAACGGGGATCAACAAGCCCGTCGCGTCGATGCCGGGCGTGGCGCAAATGTCGGTCGATGTGGCGGCGGACTGGCTTGGGAAACTGTCGCAGTCGGGGTTTGGGGCGTATCTGGCGTTTGGAGTGATCGATCGGACCAAAAAAGACGCCAGCGGCAGCGAATCGCTCAATGCGTCCAATGTCGTCTGCGACCTGATTCGCGCCACAAAAAAATCCGCCAACCCGATGGCGGCGATCACCGACCTGTGCCTGTGCGAATACACCGACCACGGACATTGCGGCCCGCTGACGTCCGATGGATCGACAGTCGATAACGACGCGACGCTCGCGCTATTGGCAAAACAGGCGGTCAATCATGCCAACGCCGGGGCGGACGTAATCGCGCCCAGTGGGATGATGGACAACATGGTCGGGGCGATCCGCGCCGGGCTGGATGACGCCGGGTATATCGACGTGCCGATCCTGAGTTATGCGGTCAAATACGCCAGTGCGTTTTATGGACCCTTCCGCGACGCCGCCGACTCTGCGCCGGCGCATGGGGATCGAAGGCGTTACCAGATGGACCCGGCACGCGGGGTGAATGAAGCGTTGCATGAGGTCGATCTGGACCTGCAGCAGGGCGCGGACATGGTGATGGTCAAACCCGCCGGGGCGTATCTGGATGTGATTCGGGCGGTGCGGGAGCGGGTCAACGTGCCGGTGGTCGCGTATCAGGTCAGCGGCGAATACGCGATGATCCAGGCCGCCGGTGCCAACGGGTGGATCGACCGGGATCGGGTGATTATCGAATCGCTGACGAGCATCAAACGGGCCGGTGCGGACCTGATTATCAGCTATTTCGCACCAGATTTGGTCCGGCTGCTGGATTGAGCCGCTAAATTAGTCGTGGCAGGGCTGTCGTGGACGGAAGATTTCCCGACCCAACCACTGTTTGCGCGATAGACTTAGGGATGTAACCGAGGTGTTTCGATGTTGAATGACATCAAACCTCCGCCGCCCGAACCCCACGAATCTCATGCGCGCGAGGGTCGTCGGTCGGCCGTCTATGTCGACGTATCCACCGTCGGCAAGCACCATCCTCGCATCGCGGGCGAGCCGACGAAAACAGACCTTCCCTACGACATGCCCATGGAAGATCGCGGCAGCGGTTTCAACATTGTCCTGAGCCTGATCGTGCTGGTGCTGACGGTCGTGTTGCTGACGATGGTGTGGACGATGTTGCGTTAGCAATTACAAGTCCGGCGACGTCGGCTGGGTTGTTGGCTTAAACCCTTCTTTGTTCATTTGCTCACGCAACGTGGTGATCGCCTTTTCTCGCTTGGCCTGCAAAAACGCCCGAACGTCGGCAGGCAGATCGCTGTCGGGCAGAAGCACCTGTACGCCGTCGATGGTCATGATCGTCGTCACCCGGTCCGGCCTTCGCTGCACGGTGCTGGCGGGGTTCCAGATATAGACGCCCGATTCGTTACTGACATAGCCCAGCCCGGTAAAGCCACTGATGCTTTCCAGTGCCTGACGCGTGCTGACGTTTTCCAGAATCAACTTGATCGTACGACTCTCGGCGGGGATGCGTTGGATCGCACCCGGCTCGATGGCAAAATCCACGCCGCTGCGGATCGAAAGTTCGGTCAACGCCTGCGCCACATCAACGCCAGCAAATCGGAGCGTCACTGGTTTGTCGAGCAGCGTACGGACATGATCTTCCTTGGAGCGAACGACCACGCCGTGCCCCCACGGGTACCAGGTGGCACGCGACTGCTTGTGTACCTCTTCGAGCACATCCAGCATCGAATTGTTCTTGAAGGTTCTGATGGTCAGCGATGCGGCGTTATCGGTGCGATTTTCGAGCGTAAATGAGTCCTTCGACCCGAGCTGCACCAACTGTTTTTCGATGGTCGTGACGATGTCCGCCAGTGATGCGTCGCGTCCGGCCTCGGGGTAGGGCGTCGATGCGAGCTTGTCGATCACCGCCAACTCATCGGCGGTGGCGCGTTTGCCCAGGCGCGACAGTGCGGGCAGCGGCTCGACCAGCACTTCCTGATCGCCCACCGTATAGCGCAAGCCCAGCTTCTGCATGATCGCAGACAAGGAGTTGCGCAACGTTTGTTGACTGATCTTGGCGGTTAGTTTGGTCTGTTCACCCCAGGGCAGCACATCATACGCGGCGCGCGAGACGCGAATCGGCACGCCGGTCTTGCCTTCGATGCTGCGGATCGCCTGCGGGAGCGTGGTGTCCAAGTCCAGTTCGACAATCTTGTCCAGCGCCTCGTTGATCAGCGCCGAGCTGTTCTGGGCGTGGGCGAGCGATGTCAGAACGAGTGCGAGGAGCGTGACTGTCAGTTTTTTCATGTTCGACCTCGCGTGCATCATCCTGAATTGCGGCGATCAATACAACCGCAGGTCGCTGGGTTGCGGCTGTTCGATGGCAGTGATGACCAGGCGAGGGATGCGGGTGATGATCTGGTCGTCGCCGATGCCGCGGGCGTAGCCGGCGGATTTCAGTTGCTCGGTCGGGCCGATCACGATGTTGATCGACGGGGTGGAGGTCGGCACTTCGGCGATATT
>JBGSMH010000091.1:0-3115 GCA_041740275.1 Phycisphaerae bacterium | reverse complement strand
GCAATCGCACAGGCGCTTGACCCGCCTCTTGATGGACGACCACGACATCGCCGAGCAGTTCGACCGCGTTTGACTTGGGGTCATACTTCATCGACTTGGCCCATTCGATCGCAACCGCACCGCGCACGGCGTTGGCCGGTTGGGGCGCGACAGGCTGCGTGGCAGGTTCGGCCGTGCGACGATCTTCGTACAGCATCCGCCCGCCAGTCGGGATTGTCACCGCGCCAAGCGTACCATTGGTTTCGCCCGCCAGCACGGTCACGCCCGGTGCGAATAGATGCACGCGCCGCAGCAGATCTTTCTTGTCCTGGTTCGTGCCCGCGGCATACAGAAGCGACGAAAGTTCGACATCTTTTTCCAGCTTGATCGACTGCAAAACCTTGTCGCCCATTGCATTGGCTTTTTCCGCCTTCTCTTTGGTCGCCGGTGCGTCGGTCAGCGCGATCGTCAATCGCCCGCCGCTGCCGCGCTGGATCGAGCCATCGTCGGCGACTGATTCGACTCGCACATCCCCCGCCGCGATCGCCTGATTGTCTTTGGCGATGTAATCGAACGAATCGACCCACGTCACGGTCACCGGCGTCGGCTTTTTGCCCTCACCGGCGCGGGACAACCCGGTCAACGATCCGGGCCCGACCACCGAAGCGTAGGACGAATCAGCACCGATCTTGATCATCGCCCCGCGCAGCCGTGATTGGGCATCGCCAACCGAGGTGTTTTTGCCCTGAAGTGTGATCTGTTGCACACCGTCTTTACGAGCAATTAACAGCGTATCGGCGTTGGCGGTGGCATCATTTTGACCCTTAAACGTCACCGCGCCGGTGGCGGTTAGCTGGTCGATATCCAGCCGCGATTTGCCCTCGCGCTCGGTCTCTGCAAAAGACCCTTCCACCCGATCGGCGGCCAATGATTGATCGGCATCCGACATTGTGACCTTGTCGCTGGCCTTGAAGCCGCTGAACGCGACCTTGCCCGCTTTGTCGGTCGTCGTCGTCAACGACAACGCACCGGCGGCGACGTGCTGGGTGCTGGCTTCGTTGATGATCGTCGCCTTGACCGCGCCAATGGCGTCGATCGCCTTGATCACCGGGTCTGCCCCCGCGACCGCCGGTTCAAACGCCAATGCGAGCGTGTTGCTGGTCAGACCCAGTTGCGGGTGTTTGACCGCTACATCGCCTTCAAGCGTGGCCGACTCGATCAGGCGCGAACCGGCTTTGTTGGTGGACATGCGGAGCGTGCCGATTTTGTTCCACGTCGCAATCAACGGCTGCGGTTTGCCAGCGTCATCCTTGATCGACAATTCGGCACGACTGACGCCCTGCACCGTCGCGATGTCGCCGACCATTTCGATCGCGGGTGCGGTGAGCCTGGTGCCGGTGGCATCGGTGAGGGTGACCAGCGGAAATTGCTCGCTGGCTTTGGCGGTGAAGCGATTGCCTTCGGAAGCCGCCCCGATGGTGGCGGCCTCGATCTGGCTCCCGGCGCGTTGGAGTTTCACTGGCGACCCATCGAACTGCATCGCCCGATCACCCGCGGACCGCAGCCCCGATTCGGCCAACTTGCGAGGCTCAACCGTCAACTTGCCCGACCAGCGGACTTCGATCGGCTCCTGCGGCTGCACAGGCTCGGCGACGGGCTTTGCCGCACGACGCGTGGTCGGGCGGGTGGCTGGTTGGGATGTAGGATCGTTCACTGGGCGCGTCGTCGATGCTGCTTTTTCATCGGGCGGATTATCAAATGTAAACGTCGCCAACATCCTGTCGGCCATGCCGATTTGCTTTTCGCCTTCGAACAGCAGGACGTTTTCGCTGAAGGTCGCCCGATATGCCAGCGGCTCGCGCACGGCTTGTGTGGCCGCAAGTGCAGCGGCCCGTCGTGCGGCGGCCAGACGTTTCTGACGACGCCGCTCGATCTCCTCTGCCGACATCTTCGCGGCATCCACCGGATCATTGCTGACCAGTTGAACGGGCAACGGTGAATCCCACTCCTCGACCGATGCGACCGGCAACTTGCCAAACGCACCGGGCTTTTTAACGACGAGCCGTTGGCCGTGGGCGATTTCCAGATACTCCAGGCGTTGATCCCGCTGGTTCCAGCGAATCGTCAGCCCTTGCCCATCAAAATCGTACTCATCGCCGCGCACCGTCACCGGCACGCGATCGGGCGGGATGATCCGGCCATTAATTTCGGTCTGAATGGTGTTTAGCCGCAGCGCGTCATTGTCAAAACCGATCACCGGCACCCAGCAAACCAGCGTCGGCTCGGTCGAATCCGGGTCGGGAAGGATGCCGATCGTCACGTTATAAAGTGTGCCGCGCGTCGGGGGCGCACCCTGGATCGAATCCATGCGATCGCTCTTGCGCGTCTGCTCGGGCATGATCACCTGCCCATCTCTTGCTGCAACCGTCAGCACACGTCCGTCGCCCGTATAGAACCGCGCCTCCGGTTTGATCACATGCACCAGCCCATCCTGCGGCGGATCATACCGAGCGGCTCGAAACTCGCTGGCGAGTTCGCCCGTGGCCTGGTCAAAGACCTGGATCCAGACATCCTCACCCGTCCCCAACACCGATTCGTCCGATGATTTTGTCGTCGGGGTGGTCGTGCTGCGCGGATTCGTCGCGGCCGTATTGCGTGTCGTCGGTGTCGGCGGGTTGTTCGATTGTGACCCGTGATTCTCGTCCTGCATCGACATGAACACGACAAACGCGCCGATCAACGCGCCCAGAACAACGATGGTGAGAATGATGGATCGCATGATTGACTACACCTTAAGCACCGACATCGAACATCTTGAGCACGACCAAATCCTGCACGTCAATCAACCCCACCGGGCAGTCGGCATCATCCACCACCGGAATCTCATCAACGCGGTAACGCTTCATCAACGCCATCGCCTCGCTGGCCAGTGCGTTGGCGTGGATGCGCTTCGGATCGCAGGTCATCACGCTCTTTACCGGCTGCTTCAGTGCCGTCCCGTCGTCGGCCAGCACCAGACGGCGCAGATCGCCATCGGAGAAGATACCACTGATCTTCCCCGAATCGTCGATCAAAATCACCGCACCGCTGCGACGCTTGATCCGGCTGACTTCTCGCAGTACCTCGCCGACGGTCA
>JBGSMH010000090.1:0-4225 GCA_041740275.1 Phycisphaerae bacterium | reverse complement strand
GGGGTTGCGGGCGTTGTGCCCGGACCCGTTGGCGGTCGAACGCGCCGCCGATCGGATCGAAATCGCGCCGATCGACTGTTCAAAATCCTTATGCTGGGCACGGTTAAACACCACACCCGACACACGGGCACCGATGGAGTTCAGGTGCTGAATCGCACGCTCAACCAGCGGACGCGACTGACCACGGGCAACGGTGAGCACCACGCCATCAACGCTGGCGCAGATCGGCGTTGCTTCGATCGAGCCCATAACCGGGCCGGTGTCGACAATGATCACTTCAAAATGCTTGCGTGCCTCGGCGAGCAACTTGCGAACCGCCGGGGGGCTGAAACCGCCCGCGTGATGGGCCTGGGCAGATCCGATGGGCAGGATCGCCAGATCGGCAACGTCGGTCGGTTGTACGCAATCGTCCAGGGAAACGCCGGCCAGTGCATCGACGATGCCCAGCGGGGCGTTATTGCCCAGTCGGCTGGTCAACCCGCCACCGACCAGGTCGGCGTCAATCAGCAACGTGCGTGAGCCGGATGCGGCAAACGACAAACCCAATGCCAGTGAAAGCGATGTTTTGCCGTCGCCGGAACTTGCAGAGGTTACGGAGAACACGGTTGCGCCTTCCTGACGCATCGCGTTGAGTTGCAGCATCGTGCGAATCTGATGGACGCAGTGCGCCGCGATTGACGCCTGGGCCGGGTCGCTGAGCCGATCGGGCAGGTTCGGCAGGATGCCCAGGAGCGGAATGCCGCTCATTGAATTGCCACCGGCGTCGTCGCTGTACTTGAACCGCGTGTCCATCAGGCCCAGCAGCATCAGCAAACCGACCGGAATCGCACACCCAACCATGCCGCCCAGCAGACCGAACATCACTTTCTTGTTCTGCACTTCGACCGGGAAGCGTCCGTCATTCATGACCGACAGTTCGCCCATCGAGTATTGACGGAAGCGGTAGTCATCAAGCAACAGGCGGGTCTTTTCGCCATCGTCGGCGGCGTTCTTGATCGCCAGCTTGTAGCCGGCGACCTTGCCCGCATCGGCGGCCAGTGCATCGCGCTGTTTCTCAAAATCGGAGAGGTCAGCCTTTAGCTGGACGACGCGTGCTTCAAGCACACGCAGTTGCCCGGGCGTTACTTTCAAAAAGGCCCCGTTCACGAAGTCAGGAATGATCGCCAGGATCTCCTTGCGGAGCGTATCGGCATATTCCTCGGCGGCGCGACTGAGCGCGTCAATCTGCAGTTTCATCTCGCGCACCTTCGGGTGATTGTCACCCATGTTGGTGCGCATCATTTGAAGCTCCATCGTCGCGGCCTTGATCCGCTGGAGCATCTGCGCCAAGGCGGTATCGACCTGTGCCAGTTCCTCGATGGGGGTCTTGGCTTGATTGTTCCGCATCGCCTCGATCGCGGAGACGGCGGCTTTGAAGTTGTTTTCGTAACCGCGCAATTCACGCGCGGTATCGGTGACAAACCGCTGTGCGTCCTGCACACGCGGCTCAAGATCGGCCGACCCGTACTTTGCGGTGACGTCGTTGATCAGTTTTTCAGAACTGCGGGATTGCGATTCAAACTGCAACTGACGGGCTTCCAACTCCCGAATCTTCCGGCCAATCTCTTCGCTGGTGTTGTTCTTGAACTGCTGACGGTATGACTCGATGATCGATCGCACGCCCAGCGACGCGACTTCCTTTTCGGCGCTATCGACCTGGACTTCGATGTTGAACGTGCCTTTTTTGTAGTTGGTCTTCAAGCCACTGCCGACCTGCGAAAGCGCCGCCCGGTTGCCCGCCAGCGGAGAACTTGCCCATGGCTCAACCTTATCGATCTGATCCAGCACGCGCGGACTTTCCAGCGTTTGCGCCTGTGACGCCATGAATTGCTGGTAATAGGGCATGTGTTTGTCGCCTTCGACTGTCGGGATGGTCGGGCGAATTTCCAGGGTGCCGATGGCGCGGTACTGGGGCGGTTGACTGATCGCGCCCAGCGTCGCGCCGATTGCGGCACCGATCAGGCCCAGCAGCACCGCCAGCACCATCTTGCCACGCAACAGACGTTGCGCCTTCTGGACGGGCGAAACCGGTGGGGTGGGCGGCTGGACAAAACCGAGCTGTGATCCGCTCTGGCTTTGCGACCAGACGTCGATCGCGCCAGGGGGAACGGGTCGGTTTTGATGGATGGTCAGGTTCTGGTTCATGGGTCCAAGACTCCCTCAGAGAGGGTTCGAATCACGCCCAGGCAAGGCGCGATCAACTCTGCAAAAATACCGTCGCGTTGCCCCTGCGCCACTGAATCGGCCAGCGCACCGGCAAAAACGACCTGAATCTGTGCGGCTCCGTAGTACCGCTGTTGATAATCTTCGGCAGAAGCGGAGATCGCCTTCATATCCGGCTGAATCCCTTTTTCGGGCAGCACCATGAAATTATAGACCGTCTGCCGAACGATTCGGCCTCGGTCGCGACGTTCAAAGTGATACTCCACCCCATCAACCGTCTGGCCTTCAACGATCCATTTACGAGGCCATTCCCCGACCAGATCGTATCCCATCGCCGGATAACAGCGGGGCGGCCAGTGGTTTTCCATGTCCCCGGCACGCTTGCATTGGGCAAGCAACAGGTGGACCGTCCGCGAGTTATCGGTCAATGCCTCGGCACGACTGTCAAAGAACGTGATGCACCGGTATGCGTTGGGTCGAAGCAGCCGCAATTCGTCAGATCGAAGTGCGCCTTCCTTGCCCATCCAAGGCCCGATCACCAGCGGAATGCTATTGATGGCGGCCGCGGCGCGGGTGTGGAATGGCTCAAAATCGTCCTCGCTGCGATAGCGCCGATTCTCGAACGACATCGCCACCAGCAGCGCAGTGCAGAGCACCGTGCCGAAGAGCAACTGTCGAAATGAAGATGGAGCAGCGTCGGTCAAGTTATGTACTTTATAATATCAAGCACTCTGCGATGCAAGGGGATAACGATAAACAGGCACCATTGCCCATCTTAACAGGCGGATGATTCCGAGCAAAACCATGAAAGCCAGGGGGACCATGATCCAGCCGCTGTGTTCGTGCAGACGCTCGCCCCAGGTTTGCCCGACTTCGCCTTGACCTTGCAGCCAAACCAGCGGAATCACGCGCACGACATTGCATGCCAGCGCCACCACCGGGCTGGCGATGACAATCAGTGCCCGCACGCTTCCACGCAGCGGCAATCCGAACGCAAAACCGTATGCGATCAGCAGGAGTGGCAAAACCATGCGCATCCCGTTGCACGCCTCGGCGATCATCACACGCTGGCCGTTGATGATCATCATCGCGCCGCTGACTTGCGTCTCAACCCCGATCACACCCAGGAAATAACTGGCGATTTGTGCGGTCCAGCTTTGCAGGGGGTTGGCGATTTCCTGCCGCAATGAGCCGGGCATCGGAACGATCATCAGCAGACCGATCGCGACGGGTAGAAATCGGAAAAGAACCTGTTTCCCGACCACACTGACGATGCAACCGATCAGCACCAAGACAGCACCGAGATGAAAAAGAATCTGCGTTTGATGATTAAATCCCCAGCTTCCTGCGAACCAGCCGATCGCGACCAGCATCGGCCCGAAGATCACGCCACTGACTCGCACCTGTTTGATTCGGCCGCGACGAACCCAGGCCAGAAAGATCACGACGATGGGAACCAGAAAAACGTGTTGATACTCCGGGTCATCCCACGCGATGTCGGCGATGTGTTTCCAGGCGCGAAACGTGACCGCGATCCCCAACAACGCCATGCACCATGCCAGAACGGCGTGGTACGGCGTGAGCTTATTTCGACTAATCGAAGACATCTTCCCTTCCAGAACAACTTGACAGACTCAGGCGTCAGTTCAATTCATATCGTAGGCCAACCCGGACACACACCATTTATCGACATTTTCGGACCACTAGACAACTATTGGTCGACCGAACCGGGAAATCGCGGGGTGCGACGATTAGCCGCGTCCGATAACCATTATAGAAGGTTTCGGATCGAGAGACTCAAAACCGATTTTGACCTCACGAACGATCTAATGTTGACTGCTGAAGTCGCTGACAAGCTGGTCACTGACCATCCGTCCACGACGCAGCACAGTAGCGGGGCAGACCAGCGATCGCACGATCGCCGCACCTGATTCGACGGTCGCGCCTTTCAGTACCACCGCATCGTGCATATACGCGTCGGCGGCAACCGTTGCACCGGGCTCGACAATCGCAAAATGCCGTG
>JBGSMH010000089.1:0-12969 GCA_041740275.1 Phycisphaerae bacterium | reverse complement strand
TGTCGCGGCTAACCGAACCCAGATGCGCAACAGGCAAAAAGAGGAATCAGAGAAAAATTGAGTCGATTTTCGGGCAAATTTGATTGCGCGTTGCGCGCCAGCACGCTCTGGCGCGCAACAGGGGTGTAAGTATGGAGGGAAGGTGTGTCTCGGGTCAAGGTACAGGACAATCGCAGTGCCAGACATAGGAACGCTGATCTCCGGCCGGAAAGGTAGGGAATGCAACAGTTGCACGCTGGCGCGCAACACTTTGACGGGTCAAAAATCGTCAAGTCCCGTGGAGGCCAGAACTTACGATTTTCATATGGACTAAAGCCGATGCAACAAATGCAACAAGTGAATTGTTGCAACGCAAGATCGTGACAAAAATCCGATCTGCGTTCATCTGCGCCCATCTGCGGCTTCAACGCATTCGTCAGCGTTGCAGGACCGGACGCCAACGTGGTACGATGATGGTTTGACTCGAATTGTGTGCGTTTTTGCGTGGAGGTTGATGTGGGCCGGATCATCTGGAATCGACATCGAGCATTGCTTTTGCCCGTCCTGCTCATGCTGGGCGCGGCAGGGTGCAATATCATTGGTGCGGTCGCGGGTAAAGCGCCCAAACCCGATATCCTCGCGGCGTACAAAGGGTTGGCGGGTAAATCGTTGGCGATCTGGGTCTATGTCGATCCCGAAGTCAACATGAATTACCCCGCACTCCAACTGGATATCGCCAATAGCGTCGATAGCAAGCTCAAAGCCGCCCAAAAGGATGAATCGCTAAAGGATCTAATCGGGACGACGTTTCCGGTGCAGCCCAGGTCGGTCGTGCGGTACCAGCGTGAGAACCCTGGCGTCGAAGCACTGCCCATCACCGATGTCGCACCCAAGCTGGGTATCGATCGCCTGATTTATATCCAGATCAACGACTTTTCCACCCGCGCCCCCGGCACGATCGCGATGTATCTGGGCACGATCGACGCCACGTTGCAGGTGGTCGAAATCGATCGAGCAACAGGCAAAGCCAGTGTCGCCTATACGGAACCGGCGATGCGATTGCAGTATCCGGAAAAGTCGCCGGCCGAGGGTGAATTGAATAAGAACGACTCCATCATGTATGTCGGCACGGTCGATGCGATCAGCACCGAGATCGCGATGCGTTTCTTCCAGCACCCGGATTATTCGATGGGCGTGGTCGATCCTGACGCCAAATGACGGGCACAATTGATCGACCCAGAAGGCATAATTCATGTTCAACCGATATCAAAAGCCTCTTTTTGCCTCGCTTCTGCTGGTTATTCTGGTGGTTGTCGTGGGCTGTCAGGCGATGGGCGTGTTGCTCTATAAGACCGCCGGCGAGCCGGACGTTCCTGCACAATTCGAGTTGGGGACCAAACCCACGGTGGTGATGGTCGAGAACTTCAAGCACGCGGCACTGGCCAACGACGATGCCGAGCTATTGGCGCGTCTGATCAACTCCCGGTTGCTCGAACGCAAGACATTCAACGTCGTTGGCGTTGAAAAAGTGATGCAGCTTAAGGCCGAGAAACCCAAGGAGTTTCGCGAGATGACGGTCGCCGAGATCGGCCGGGCGGTCGGGGCTGAGCAACTGATTTATGTCCACCTTCAGTCCGGCGGGGTGAACGCCATGGGCGGCGGGACGGTCCAAAAGGGCGAGGCCAGCGTGCTGGTCAAAGTCATCGACACCAAGACCGGGGATACGCTTTTCCCCGTTGAGATCGCCGACGGCCGAAGCGTGACTGCCGATACCAACCCCGCGACCGACGGCACGCGGTCGACAGAGGATTTGCGGTATATGCTCTACAACGATATCGCCAGCCAAACCGTTCGTCTCTTCTATAGTTGGAAACCCGACTCCAGCGATATGAAATAGGGATTTTAACAGTAGTCCACAATCGCGACGGTCATCCGGGGCTTGCGGCGTCGTCAACGAACCCATTTTTTCTTCATTCTGACCCCCGCCTGTTCCGATAAAACCTGTATGACCGCAGGTACTGGGCAGCAAATCCCGCAATTGATCCGCACCGCCAAGACGCTTCAGCGTGTCCGGCGGATGCAGCAGGAGTTCATGCTCCTCTGGTCACTCGATCGTGCCGACGAACATAATCGTAACGCCAATGCCCGCATGACCGTCCCCGATCTGGTCGATGATAGACAGTGGGATCCATCACGCCAGTCCCGGCATGGCAGGATCGACGACTGATCAGCAACCGCTGGTTCTGGACGCCTTTACCAGCGGAAGTAGCGACAAATGGGTAGAATTACCACCGGAATTGGCCTTGTTTCAGGGCTCAATTCCAGAGACATCATCGATCAGCTCATGCAGATCGAGTCCCGCAAAAAGGACTTGGTCCAGGCTCGCGTTGACGCGATTTCCACACAGCGGACGGCATATGTCGATGTCTCCACCCGGCTGACCTCGCTTCGGATTTCCGCACAATCGATCGCCAAACCCAGCTTTTTTCAATCCTCCAAAGCCGCCAGTAGCGACGAAGACGTCCTGACCGCCTCCGCCAGTCGCGGGGCGGCGGTTGGGTCGTATCAGTTTCAGGTCGCTCGATTGGTTCAGGCCCAGCAACTGGTCAGCCATGGGTTTTCAAGTGCGGATAAAGCCCCCGTCGGGGCCGGAACGCTGACCATCGAAGTGGGTGGCGGAGAAGTCACACAAGAAAACCTGCTCTCCGACCTGCGCGGCGGCGCGGGCATCTCTCGCGGAAAAATCCGCATCACCGATGCCTCGGGCAGCAACGCGATCATCGACCTCTCCGATTCGGTTACGCTTGATGATGTGGTCAAAAAGATCAACACCACCGTCGATATCAATGTCAAAGCCAGCGTCGCCAATGACCAGTTAACCATCGCCGACCAATCGGGCGGAATCAGTGGCGAATTGATCGTTCAGGATGTCGGCACGACCACAACCGCAGCCGATCTGGGCATTGTCGGTTCCAGCCTGCTCGGATCATTGACCGGCGGATCGCTGAATTATCTGGGTCGGGACACCAAGCTATCGACGCTCAATGACGGCACGGGCGTGGCGCGTCGGCCAGGCCCGGATTTTCGGATCACCCATCGCGACGGATCGACCACCGATGTCGATCTGGACGGGGCGGCAACGCTCGGGGAGGTGATCGACAAGATCAATACCGCCGCCGGGACCAAGCTGACGGCATCGATCCCGCCCGGTGCCAAGACACTCACCCTCACCGACACCAGTGGCGGCGGGGGGTCGCTGACGGTCGCGGGATTGAGCGGATCGCACAGCGCACGCGATCTGGGGATCGAAAAAACCAGCGCCGGCGGAACGATCGACGGTGACGCGATCATCTCGCGCCTGGGCACGGTATTGCTCAAATCCCTCAACGGCGGGACGGGGCTGACGCTTGGAACGATCTCTGTCACCAACCGCAGTGGCGCGAACACCAACATCAACTTCACCGGCGTGCAAACCCTGCAAACCGTGATCGATCAGTTCAACAATTCCGGAGCGGGAATCAAGGCCGAGATCAACAGCGCCGGCAATGGTTTGCAGATCACCGACACCTCCGGCGGGACAGGCGACCTGGTGATCGCCGATGGATCCGGCACCGGTGCGGCGCAGTTGGGCATCGCCGGGACATTCACTACCGCTACGCCGGTCGTCAAAGGCGCGAACTTACAGCGGAAATGGGTCAGCGAAGCCACCAGCCTGGCGACCTACAACGGCGGCAAAGGTGTGGCAACCGGGCGATTCACCATTCAGACCGCCGACGGTACCAGTCGTACGATCAGCGTCGACAACACGATCGATCTGCGGATGGATGATGTGATCCAGAAGATCAACACACAGTTCGGCGGGAAGGTCGTCGCGTCGATCAACGAAAAAGGCGACGGTTTGCTGCTGACGGATGCCTCGGGCGGCGCGGGCAAGATGCAGGTCAAGGATGACAACTCCACGACCGCGCAGGACCTGAATATTCTCGGCACCGCGACGACGACCACGATCGACGGGTCGATGGAAAAGACCATTGAGATCACCGCCACCGACACGCTGGCGCAGGTGCAAACCAAGATCAACGAACTCGGTTACGGATTGACGGCGCAGATCATCAATGATGGCTCGGGCGCAACGCCGTTTCGACTGTCGCTCAACGCGACCAATTCCGGCCGCGCCGGGCGGGTGACGCTGGATACGGGCACGACCAATCTCGACACGCGAACCCTGGTAACCGCACAGGACGCGGCGGTATTTGTCGGGTCTGCCGATGCCGCGCAACCCATGCTCATCACCGCAAGCCGCAACCAGATCGCCGGGGTGATCAAGGGCGTCAACATCGATCTGCAAGGCGTCAGCAAAGAGCCGGTGACGATCAACGTCACTCGCGATGTGGCCAACGTCAGCGATGAACTGGTGAAGTTCGCCGAGAAGTTCAATGAGTTGGTCACACAGATCGACGAATACACCAAGTTCGACACGGAGACCTTTGAACGCGGCGTATTGCTGGGCGATGTGTCGATCTCGCAGGTACAGCGTGAGATGTACGCGATGATCAACACCGTTGTTCCGCAGGCGGGCAAATACCGCATCCTGGCGGATATCGGGATGCGTGTCGGACAGGGCGGGCAACTGGAGTTCGATGCCGACAAGTTCAACACCGCCTACGCCGACGACCCCGAATCGGTCGAAGCCCTCTTCACCGACACCGGCGACGCGATCGCCAACAATACTCGGCTGAATCTGCTCAATCGTGGATCGGGCGTCCAGACTGCCGGCGATGGGGTGCCGGATTTCAAAGCCACTTTGCGTGATGGATCGACGGTCGATGTAAGCATCGGTGCCGCGACTTCGCTGGGGCAGGTAATCAGCTCGATCAACGCTGCCGCCAGCACCAAACTGCGTGCGGAACTGACCGAAGATGGGCGATTGAAGCTGACCGACCTCACCGCCGGTGCGGACACGTTCAAATTGGCACAGCTCAACGCCAGCCAGTTCCTCTTTGACATCGGATTGACCGACGATCAGGTCGATGGTGCGGTCACCGGCAAACAGTTGCGGATCGACAACGCCCTGAACAGCATCAGTGGCGGAGTCGGGATTATCATGCAGCAGCGGATGAATCGCCTGATCGACCCGGTCAACGGAATCGTCACACGTCAGAACAAGACGCTGGATAGTCGCACCGATCAGTTTAAGGATCGGCTCGATGCGCTGGATCAGCAATTGGAAGCCAAACGCGCGCGGCTGGAACGACAATTCTCCGGCCTGGAAAGTTCGCTGTCGCGATTGCAGGGTCAGCAGCAGTCGATCAGCAACTTCCAAACCAGCAGCGCCGCGCAGTCCTGATCAATCTCATCGCCTGCGCTTCGCAAGGCAATATAGCCCACCCAAACCCGCGAACATCGCGATCGACGGTTCTGGAACGGAGACGACATTGAACTGGAGATTGAAACTGCTGGCATCGCCTTGAAAGGTATTGACAGAGTTGGCGGAATTGCGGTCGTTCACGGCGATCTCGAGTTCATAGGTAAAGCCTGCAAGCAACAGACCGTTTTCATTCAGCGTTGCGGCACTGTCCACGTCGACCAGCACGTTGGCGGTGAATGGTCGATACAGTCGCACCGTATACGCTTCACCCACAACGATACCGGGCGGCGTGTAGCCGGGGTCAAATTGGCCGGTGAGCGAAAACGTCGCGTTATCGCCGTTGACGGTGAAGCGAGTGCGAGCGTATTGATTCTGGTAAGACTGGGCGTTGCCGGTGCCGCTTTGCCAACTTGCCTCTCCGCTGGCGGTGCGCGTGGCGGTGACATTGAGCAAGTTGGACGAAGATTGCACGACGTTGTGCGTGGCGGAGAGCGAGCCGATCGCCGAGGCCCCGCCGCCAGAGAACGGATCGCCTGGGGTCACTTGAACCGAACCGGTATCGCTGAAGCTGAAAAGACCTGTTAAGGCGGTGGTGTTGTCCGACTCATCACTGGTTTGAGACGCGCCGGCCGACCCAGCCCACAGGTAATTGCCCGCCGAGCTTTCGCGTTGATTGATCGTGATGGTGCCCGCAAGCGAATCGGCACCGTTCAGTAACAGGCCGGTCGCTACGACCGCCAGATAAAACATTTTCCCGTTTGCCATTTTCTCTCTCCAGTTTGAGTCCCGTGTTCTACTAAACCACTAGATATGTAGGAATCAGAATGACGTCCGCCTTCGTGTAAGTCAAGAAAATTCGAGGGTTGCGTACGCCGTTTTTCACCGTCCCTGGCCCGGGGGCTCAGCGACTGCCCAAACGGGTGGTGTCGTGGTATGGTTCCCCCCACAATCACGATGGCATGGACACCAGACACATTAACGGCGCTCGCGACAGGGTATTGGCAGTCGGCGGCGCTGATCGGCGCGGTGGAGTTGGGGCTGTTTGACCACCTCGATCACCCGCAGCCCGCCTCGGCACTGGCGACGCGAGTCGGCGGGCAAGAGGCGCTTCTGATCAGCCTGCTCGATGCACTGGTGTCAATGGACTTGCTCACCCGAACCGACGACCTCTACGCGATCGCGCCCAATGCCCAGCCGCTGCTCTCCAGAGCCTCACCGACATGCATGATCGACGCCTTGCGTTACAACGCCGATCTATATCAGCAATGGGGCAAGCTGGCGGAGGTGATCCGTACCGCCCAACCCGCGGTGGCGCAGAACCAGCAACTCGGACTCGATCCGGCGATGACGCGGCGGTTTGTCCTAGGGATGGAATCCAAAGCCCGCGCCTTTGTCCCGGCGATCGCACCGCTGATCGATCTGGCCGGCGCGCAAAGGTTGCTCGACGTCGGATCAGGCCCGGGAACCCTCAGCCGCACGCTGGCGGAGGACTATCCCAAGCTACGGGTGACCTTGCTCGATCTGCCCGATGTGCTGGCGGTGGCCAGGCAGATCAACGCCCGCGAACCCGCCGCCGACCGAATCGCCTATTTCCCCGCGAATTACCGGCAGGATGCGTTCCCCAAAGGCTTTGATGCGGTCATCTATGCCGGGGCGCTTCATCAGGAAACGCTGGTGTCTGCAAAGCAACTGTGCAAACGATTTTTCGACACCCTCTCGCCCGGCGGCCGGGTGTTCGTCGTCGATCTGATGCTCGATGATTCGCGCACCGCGCCCACGTTCTCAACACTGTTTCAGATTACCATGATGTTGATGCGTCCGGCGGCGCGTGTGTTCAGCCGGGTAGAGATTACCGAAGCCCTGATCGCCGCGGGTTTCACGTCGGTCCAGGCCACCGCCCCGACGAGTTCGCCTTACCGATTGGTCTGTGGCACAAAACCGGAGAACGTATGATTCGTCGCCTTCTGACCGCCTCCGCCTTCTCGCTTGTCGCCTGCACGTTCGCCTTTGCGCAAACCACGCAGGACAAGCACCCCTACGACATCGCCCACGCCGCGATCACCCAACTCATCGAAGAAAATAAAAAGAAGCTGGCGGATGATCCGGACAAACTCGTGCTCGAGTCACTCATCGCCGACCGCAAACTCAAGCGCGTCGATCTGTACGCGTGTGCTTCGACGATCGGCGCGAATGACGCACTCGAGTTTTTCGTCACACCGGCGGCATCGGGCAAGGACTATGAAGCGATCGCGGTCACCTGGGCCAAGCCGTCGGATGTTCACAAGGCGCTGGAGTTTATTGGCATGAAACCGGGTCGGCCGGTGAAGTTTGCCGAGAATCAGTTCTGGACCCGCGGGCCGCGCGTGATCGCGACCTTTAATTGGGATAAACACTCCGTCCGCGCCGAAGAAATGGTCGTCTCCGGCGAAGCCCTCAAACCCCTGCCGCTCAGCGGCCTGGTCTTTACCGGATCATTCACGCACACCGACGAGGCCGGCAAGACCCACTACGCCGCCGATCAGGTCGATTCGCGCGCGATCGCACCCAATTACAACGATCCGGCGGCGGTGTTGGATGTGCCGAACCGACTGTCGCAAGGCGAGGCGTATGGGTTTCAGAAGATCAACCCCGCGCACGCCATGAAGCCCGGCACGGTCATCACGATCTCGCTCGCGCCGGGCACGGGCGACGACGCGGTGGTCAGCCGCGATATTCGCGTCATCGCCGCGATGAAGGCTGGCGAGCCAACGTTTTCGATTGCCGAAGGGGAAAAATCGCTGGCCGATCCCGCGACCTCGGCACATCTGGTGACCGCCCTGGCCAAACTGGCCGATGGCAAGACGGATCTATTCACCACGACCCAGATCGATCCGGCGATGCCGATCGCAGAAGTGCGTAAGTTATATGCGGTGTTGTCGTCGCTGGAGCGCGATCGTGGGGTCAAGCTCGATCCGCCGCCCGCGGGGCAGTTGTATCACCGGGCGTTTTTCCCCGATCCGGCTTGGCGAAACCGACAGGACCGTCTGGGCGAGCCGTGGGAACTGTTCCTCACCCCATCTGCCGACAAACTGACGCCACGACTTGAGCGACAGGTCGAAAACTTTAGTGGCCCGGCCAAGACCGTTGAGCTTCAAAAGTTCGACCCGCAAACGCCGGAGCAGTTTGTGGAGATCATCAACAAGAACCAGTCGCAGTGGAGTCAGGCGCTATTCGTCTATATCCCCGACGACGTGACGTACGGGCAACTTCAGGAATGGACCAAACCCGCGCTGCCCACCTATCCGCGCGTCTACGTCTTCCCCCCGGAACCGGCCAAACCTTAATCCGCAGCAATCGTAAACGATCCGGTGTCGTAACGCTTGCCGTTGATTTGCAGTGTCAATCGATGGAGCCCGGGATAGAGTTTGAACGTCGTCGCGTTCGCCTTCAGCGGGTGACGTCGCGATACGGCAAGAGCTTGGCCGCGACGGATCTGAAGTTTCTTGATCTTGTGAACTTTCGGGGCCGTCGCGCCGCGGTCCTTTGCGAATTCGATGATGTAATCGATCAGCAACGCCTCATCGCGGGTGGCGCTGATATCGAACGAGAACGTGATCGTCTCGCCCGGGCGAACCACCGTCGGCCAGATGCTCAGGCCCGACACTTTGATGCTCGGATCGGATCGGCAACCCAGTAGCCGCAGCGCATCGGGATGGCCTCGCTTGACCAGTGTGCGCAGCGCGTGCCGGGTCATCCACGCCAGTTCCTTCTGGTCTTGTACTTCCAGTTTTCGCCACTTCTTGAGCGTCTCGATCACGACGGCCGGTTGGGTCTTGGCGATGTCGTTCAGATGGTTGGCGACGCTGCGGGTCACATAACGCGTCGGATCGGCGTGCAAACGATCGAGCAGCGGCAGGGGACGAAGTGGGTCGGTCCGCAAACGCCCCGACCACGGCAACAGGGGTCGCGTCCCTTCGCTCACAAGCCGTCGGACATGGTAATTCCTATCGCCAGCCCACTTCTGGAGTTCGGCAAACGTCTCTTCAGGGAACGCGTTAATGAAATAGCGAATCGCGTCTTCGACCGAAAACCGCATCGTCAGTTCGCGAAGCAGTTTCAACGATCGCTTCAGGTGCTTTTTGGATAGGCCGTTGCGGACGACGTATTCGCCGAGGCAGGCCAGGATGAAATCGCCGAAGTCGTTATCACTTAACGTCGGATCCAGCGGCGGGGGAAGGGCGGCGGCGATTTGCTTCGCCGCAACGGCAAAGTCCGGCGATAAAACCTTCTCCAAAGCCGCCGTGATATGGGTGATCCGCTGCTTGAGTTCCAAATCCGACAGCCCGTCCACGCTGTCTCGGATAAACCCCGTCCGATCAAACCCCGGCACCGAATCCGCAAACAGCCCGGCCAGATACGCGATCCGCTCCCGGTTAAACAGTTTTTCCTTTAATAGCGGGAGCGACGACGATGCGTCTGCTGAGGGCTGAGTTCGCGCCACGACAGTATCCTCCCCAAGCCAAGCCCCCCAATCGCAAATCCAAAATCAAAAATCGCAAATCCTTTTCACATGATCATCTGCCTCGCCACCCCCACGAATCGGCCGCGTAGGTCGTAGAGGGTTTGGTCCAGCAAACTTTGTTCCTGTGGATCGAGATTGCCCTTGGTCTTGGTCTCCAGCACCGACAGCAGATCGATGTGATATCTGGCCATATCGAGGCTTAGCACTGGCTGCTCCGATTCATCCGCCAATTCTCCCAGATAATAGAGGGCCTGAGTCATCGAGGACTGGATCAGGGTGGCGAAGCTGGCTTCGGGTAGCTTTCGCTGCGCCGGTGCCGCCGCCGATGCCGGAGCGGGGGCGGGCTTGGGCTTGGCGGTCTGCTCGGCGAGCTTACGCTTCTCTTCCTGCGCCTGCTTTTTCCAGTCGTCGTCAATCTGAATGATCGGGGAGTCGCTCATGCTGGGCAATCTTAGCCGCTGCGGGCAATAAAGAAACGGATCGTTTCTGGCGTTCGGCTGGCCTTGCCCAAAAACCCAGCCACTGCTGCATCGCGCACCAATGCGGGCGATGATCCGACCGGTTGCACAATATGCGCGCAGTGGCCGGGGGTGCGACAATTTGCACCTTATTAAGACATAAACGCCGAAAACGCCCGATATAACGTCCCCGAACCAAGTTAATCAGGGCGTTAGGGGCTATTGGCATGGCATTTGTGAGGGGTCTTTGCACAGCGAGGTTTCGCTGGGAAGGAAGCAGATGGGTCGTTTCGCCCGTTTTTCGGGCAGAGACGCAAAGTCTTGCGAGCCGGTTCGCAAGACGCAATGAATCTCTCTCACTACAGGTGGTTGCTTATGCAAAGCACAATGTCTCGGTTCAGGCGGTGGTGGATGTACGGATTGGCGGCAGGGATATGCTGCCTGCTGGGTGCGCAAACGACGTTTGCTGCCGACGAAGCAGAAGCACCCAAGCCCGTCACAACGGCCAAAGGCGAAATGACGGTCGAGTGGTTCTACGACGCCGAAGCCCTCAAAACCGCGATCGGCGAAGCCGAAGCCGGTGAAGATGGCTCAAAATCGGCGGTCGTCGAAGGCACGATCGTCAAGCACTGCCCCGGCGGATGGAGCGAAACCACTCCCACCCTCTTTACGGCCTCGATCGATACAGAAGGCAAGATGGGCGAAGTCTCGATCGTCGCCTCGGGCAACCCCGGCGACCTCAAGAAGAACGACGAAGGCTTCGTCAGCCCCGGCGTTTTCCGCTCCAACAACACTTGGATTCTGATTGCCGCAGCACTGGTGTTCATCATGCACCTGGGCTTCTCTGCGGTTGAGTCCGGCCTCTGTCGCGCCAAGAACTGCGTCAACATCCTGACCAAGAACGTCGCGGTGGTGTGCATCGGTGTGCTGGCGTACTTCGCATGGGGCTTCGCCTCGATGTACCCCGGTGCTGATGCTGCCAATTGGGTCGTTCCCGGCGTGTTTGCCTTGGGTGCACCGCTGGGCGCAGAGGTCGATGTCAGTGCCTCCTACTACGGCGGCAGCTACACGGGCTATACCGACTTCATCTTCCAGGCGATGTTCGCCGCTACTGCCGCGACCATCGTCTCCGGTGCGGTTGCAGAACGTATCAAACTGATGCCCTTCCTGGTCTTCACGGTCGTGTTCGTCATGTTCGGCTACCCCTTCACGGGTTCGTGGAAGTGGGGCGGCGGCTGGCTGCAAGGCATGGGCTTCCATGACTTCGCCGGTTCAACCCTCGTTCACGCGTTCGGCGGCTTCGGTGCCCTGGCTGGCGTGATCCTCCTTGGCCCGCGCCTTGGCAAGTACAAGGCCGACGGTTCGGTCAGCCCGATCCCCGGCCACTCCATGCCGCTGGCAACCATCGGTGTGTTCATGCTCTTCCTCGGCTGGTTCGGCTTTAACGGCGGCTCGGTTCTGTCTGCAGATGAAGCCGGTGTCTCCAAGGTCTTCGTCACGACCACGCTCGCCGGTTGTGCAGGCGGCATGCTCGGATTGATCACCAGTTGGCTGGTCTTTGGCAAGCCCGATCTGTCGATGGCGCTCAACGGCATCCTCGCAGGTCTGGTGGGCATCACCGCCGGTGCAGACGCGGTCTCGCCGCTCAGCTCAATCATCATCGGAGCCATTGCCGGTGGGATTGTGGTCTTCGCCGTGCTCTTCTTCGATAAGATCCGTCTCGACGATCCGGTCGGCGCCATCAGCGTCCACGGTGTCTGCGGCATGTTCGGAACGATCGCGGTCGGTATCTTCGGCGATGCTGAGTACCTCAAGGGTCTCTATGGTGCCGAAGGGATGAACCCCGGCGTCGTCACCCAGATCATCGGGACGGTCGTGATCTCCATCACCGCTTTCCTGATCTCACTGGTGACTTTCGGTATCCTCAAAGCCGTTGGCGGCATCCGCGTCAGCGAGAAGGAAGAACTCGAAGGCCTGGATATCGGCGAGCACGGGATGGAAGCCTACCATGGCTTCAACACCAACTCGGCGTTTGAATCCAAGTAATCGATCGACCTTTTCCAGGAGCGATCCACAAAAGAGGAGAAATGCGACGATCCGCACGGGAAACCGTGCGGATCGTTTTTCATCGTTATCCGCAGATCGTGCCGATCCTTGTCAGCGGCGGGGATTGCGGTATGATATGTGGCTCGAATTTGGCACTGTAGCTCAGTTGGTAGAGCAGAGGATTCATAAGCCTCGGGTCGCCGGTTCAAATCCGGCCGGTGCCACTGTCTGTAACCCTCGCCGATCGCATGACTTAGCGAACCCACCCGCGCTGGCGACGCCCGCCCCAATTGATACGATATGCTTTTCGGTGTAGTCGCCCAAGGAGTCTGCCATGCAACGCGTCCTCATCTGGGATTTCCCAACCCGACTTTTCCATTGGCTCTTGACTGTCGGTCTGCTTGGGGCGTTCCTGATCGCCCAGTTCGCCGGGGAACATAATCCGCTGTTTCCCTATCACTCGATGATCGGCATCGTTCTGCTCGCATTGGTCGCGATGCGAATTCTATGGGGCGTCGTCGGTACGCGCTATGCTCGCTTCGGTTCGTTTTTGTACGGCCCGGCCGCAGTCGTCAACTACTTTAAAGGCATCACCACCGGCCAGCCCAACACGCATG
>JBGSMH010000088.1:0-3965 GCA_041740275.1 Phycisphaerae bacterium | reverse complement strand
CGCCTTGAGCGGCTGAAACGTTTCGGCGTCGTAGGTGTAAAGCCCTTCGCGGGTGGCGAACGCGATGCGGAAATCCTGCAGGTACGACATCGCGTTCAGATCGAGCGTGATGATGTCGCCACGGTTGATGAAGCGAAACTCGCCGGGGACGCGTTCGGGGGCGCGATCGCATGAAACGATTGACAGAAGAGTCGTCAGGACGGCGATGAAGGCAATGATATAGCGCATGTGAATAGGTCCTCCTGACCGCTCTCACACGGCCAAAAGCTAGTTAGCCGCGGCGGCCTCGGCGAGCGGTTGAACAACGGGCGGATCCTTCAATGATTTGAACGCGGGTAATTTGCGAATCTCCGAAACAGCGGTGGCGAGACGCTCAGACATCTGCGCCCCGTTCATCATCCCAATACGCTGAAACGGCTTGAGCGACGCGATGGGTGCCTCATTGCCGGTATTGGTAAAAATGACGATCAGCGAACCGGCGGCACTTTCGGCGACCTTTTGCAGTCGATCGCGATCGCCACCTGTCGTTTGCGAGAACCGCTGACTGGTTACGGACAACAGATTGACCAGATTTTGCACCGAAGTAACCATCACCTCCGGTTGCTTGGCATTGACGACATTCCACAGGAACAGCGTCGGATCGCGATCGGCTTGCACGTCGGCGGGCAGACCCTTGATATACAACTGCACGCGGGCCGCGAGCATGTCGTTCATCGCCGCAGTCGCTTTGGCGATCCCGGCGGCGGGCAACGGGGGCTGAATCTTGGTGACATCCAACGCGCGATAGGCGTCCTGAGCGATCGGGCCACTTTGCGGATGTTTTTTCACCGCATCGACAATGCCGGTCGTCAACTTTTCGTTCTGTGCGGCAAACCCACCATTGAGGACGGTCGGGATCAACGCTGCGGCACTTTTGACGCCCCATAACGCCACGGCAGGCGATTCATCGGCCAGCAAGGTCTGTGTCGCCTGCTGCAGGCTCATCAGCTTTGTCGCATTCGAAAGCCGTTGAACGATCACACCCGCACTCAATCGGTCCCGGACATCCGGGCTCTTGAGCATCGTCTGGATATCGTTCATCACCGCGCTGCTGTAGACCAGTTGAAAAGACGCCGACACTTGAATGCCGGCGGTGGGGTTGCTCTCGACTTGTTTGGTCAATTCTTCGCGCGCCTGACTGGCGAGCTTGGGATCGGTCCCGCGAATCTGCCCGACCAAGGCCGAGACATATTGCTGGATCGCAGGCTTTTGCGCATCGGCGTTGGCACTGGTGCGAACATCGACGGGCAATTCCGCTTGTATCGCGGGCGTGAAGACCGCCAGCGAACCCGCCGCGATCCCGGTGAATAAAAAGTTCCGCAGGCGCATCATCACAGTTGAGTCTCCACCGTTGTTAACAAGCGCTTTGGACGCTACCCCAACCGCAATAGGCTGTCAAGAAATCGGGTCTGTCGCAACGTTCGATAAAAAAGCCGGTACACTCCGGCGACAACACAGAATCCCATGGACTTCATTCGACCCGAACTCATCCCCGACCCCACCGTCCGCAGGCTCAGTCTGTATCTGCGCCAGCTTGAGGTTTTTCTGAAGGAAGAGCGAATCACCGTCAGTTCCCGCCAGCTTGGCGATAGCCTGGGGCTGACTGATGCGCAAGTCCGCAAGGACCTAACCTATTTCGGCACGTTCGGACACCCCGGCGTGGGATATAACATCACCGATCTGCTGACCCGCATCCGGCGGATACTGGGGACCGATCAGCCGTGGAATGTGGTATTGGTGGGGGTGGGTAATCTGGGTCGTGCCCTGCTCAACTACGGCGGGTTTGCCGCCAAGGGATTGAAGCTGTGCGGGGCATTCGATGCTGACCCCCAAAAAATCGGCACGACACTGGTCGGCCATACGGTTTTGCCGATGGATGTCTTACACGACACGCTGGTCGCCAAAGATTGTCGGCTGGCGATTCTCACCGTCCCGGCCGACACCGCTCAGGATGTCGCCGACCAACTCGTCAAGGCCGGGATCAAAGGCATCCTTAATTTTTCGCCAAAATCGCTGGTCGTCCCTCCTTCGGTCGCGGTACAGGCGGTCGATCTTTCGCTCCAACTTGAGCAACTGATGTTCCAGGCCAGCCTCAACGCCATGAGCCGATCCGGTGCCCGAAGGCATTAATCTGGGCTTGTCTCAGGCGAATCAGCCACAGGGAACGCACTGAAGCGGTAGATCGTGCCCTGCCGGTGGCGTTCGATCAGGCGCAGTCGGCCTATCGCCCGAAGCTCTTCCTCGGCGATCAGATAGTCCGGGCCCGACCGACGCATGATCACCACATACGCCCACCGACGGTGAATCTGACGTGAGATCTTTGCCAATTCCTCGGGCAGATCACCATTGGGTCGGCCTTGGGTCGGATCGATTCGGCGCGGCAGCGGGATCGCGGCCCGTCCGGTGCAGGCGAAGATCGCGTCTGCCCGGTTGCTGTAAATCCACGGCGACTCAGGCAACTGCCGGATCGCCGCCATCAATGTCGATTCCTGCCAACCCCGCGCGTTATACCCCAACGACTGTACCGGCGCTTCCCGCACCCATTGTGCGAGCACCACCCCACGCGCCGCAATCAATATCACCACACCAACGACCATCGCCACTGGCACGCGTTTCATGAAGGGAACAATCGCCCCGCAGATCAGCGGGATCGCCAGCAACTGCACCGGCAACAACGTGCGAAAATCCAACTGCGTGTACGCATCAAAAAGCGTCACCGACAACAGCAGAAACCCGACATACCCTACGATCATCAACCCCACCACATTGCACATCCGGCGAGCCTTGTCGGTAAACATTTCGGACCGATTCACCACCCACCACGACCCGACGATCAACCCCAGCACCACCATCGCCAGCCACGGCGTGTAGGCGGGCTGAACATCACCCCACGGGAACAGCCATCGGACGGCGGTGTCGTACAGTTGCTGCATGGCCGCCCCGTCCGGCGGATGCCACAGCAACTTGCGATTGCCCACCGATCCGCTTTGCCACGCACCCCACATGATCCAGAGCAGCGTTGGCACGACCGCAATCAGCCCATACACCCCCGCCGCGATCATGTGTTGTCGGAGCGTCGCGTTTCGGAAATACCAGACCACGCACACGCCCCCCGCGACGATCACGCCCACACCCGCGTAGCGCGTCAGCCAGGCGAAGCCCAGCAACACGCCCGCCAGCACGAGCGGGCGCATCGGTTTCGTCAGATCGGACTTGGCAAGCAACAAAACACCCGACAGAACCAATGTCAGAAAAAGTGGCTCCGAGGCCAGCATCACGTGGATGGCAAAGACCTCAGTCGAGCACGCCATCACACCCGCTGCGGCACACATCGCCAGGCCTGACCCGTTTCCGATTCGTCCTGCAACCCACCCGACCAACACGATATTGACCCCCATCAAAACTGCGTGAAGCCAGAACGCGGTGTCCGTCGCCTGCAACCCCGCAAGAAATCCCCCCGCCAACACCATCGGATAGACCGGCGGCCAGTGACTTTGCGGCAGGACCGTCCCGTCGATCAGCCGGATCGCATACCCGTCACCGGCCTCGATCCCCCGAGCGATCTGGATGTAGTTGACCGAGTCCGGCGACAACCCTATCCCGCCCCACGTCACCCGCATCTGAATCGCCATCCCCGCCAGCGCGATCGCGATCAAGACCCCCCAGGTCCAGACCGTCTTGGACGACATGATCCCCGTCTTCATTGTGAGCATCTCGAATTTGCCAATCCACCCGATTTGCAGGTTGGACGAACATTAGCCGCGTTTCTCAGCCGGACCAAATAGGGGATAGGGCTTGGGGCTTGGTGGGAAAACGTGATTCGTGGTTCGTGGTTCGTGGCTCGTGATTCGTTGAGAAGTCCATTCCACATTGCCTGCCCACTGCCTACCGCCCACTGCCCACTTTTCCCTTGTTGCATTTGTTGC
>JBGSMH010000087.1:0-1862 GCA_041740275.1 Phycisphaerae bacterium | reverse complement strand
CAGCCATCCTTGGCCTCCTGTCTAGAGTGATTGAACACCCCTATTCTGACAGGAGGCCTTGGTTCGCGCAAGCCTTCTTAAGTCATGAATAAATAAGGACTTACCACTTAAACGAATGGCATTCGGACCTGTCCCGCTTTACGATCCGCAGCGAAATTGCGTCTGAAAAACCAGCCAAAAGGAAATGTGAACCGGCCCCGCTCCAAGCTTTGAGAGCCGAGGGGAGTCCTGTTTGGAGCCGGTCGGACAATGGCGGAGTAATCACTTCGGTGCTATGGTTTCAGCGGTTTAACCAGTAAAGCGAGGTCGGTCATGGGTGAGTGGGTGGCGGACATGGTTGTCTTGGCGTTCCAGATTTCTGTGGCGGTGGGAATGTATGTGTACTGCAAGCGTGACGCATTCAAGTGCGGGCTTAAGTCTGCATCGAAGGTGGCTGTTGGTGCGGCCTTGTTCTTCGGGTTCTCTGTGGCCGCAGCGGCGGGGACGGAAATCAACCCATACGACGAGGCCCGCGAGCAGACCGAGGAGTTTTCAGCACTCTCCCACTCCGAACAAAATTGGACTAGGGTTCGGGCCGGGTTGACCGCTGGTCTAGTCTTTTTGGTTCCCGGCTTGGTCGGTGCCATGCATGGAAAAGAAGAGGGAAAGGCAAAGCAGGTGGAGCAGATGTTACGAGAGCAGCGGGGAGAAAAGTAGCGGGGAGGCACAACAGAAAAGACACGCCCGCATCGACTGGCCACACGGGCGGGTCGCCCCGAATCAATCGTCGGCGTGAATTAGACGTGTCAGACCGGCGTTTGTCGGATAAGCTAGGCGCATGCCCAAAGTCATCCGGCGCGGCGTGTTTCCGGGTCAATTCGATCCGATCACCAACGGCCACCTCGATATCATCCACCGTGGCGTCAAATTGTTCGACGAATTGATCGTCGCGGTCGGCGTAAACCCCGACAAACGCGAGATGTTCACCCTGGCCGAACGCGTCGACATGATAAAGGAACTCGTCAAATCGATGCCCAATGTGAAGGTGCAGCATTTCTCCGGGTTGACGATGGATTTTGTCAGAAATGTCAAAGCCGGCGCGATCTTGCGCGGCATTCGTGACGCCGCCGACGTGCGGTATGAGTTTCAACTGGCGCTGGCCAATCGGGCGGTCGGCGGGGTGGAGACGGTCTTTATCATGACCGGTGCTCAATACGCCCTGACCAGCAGCAGTCTGATCCGCCAGGTCGTCACGCTCGGCGGGGACGTGCGCCAACTCAAACCTGTCCTCCCGGCGGCGGTCATTCGGCGTCTGCTGAAGAAGCAAAAGCTCGGACAGATCAGCAAAGACACCCATCCGGATACGCCCGGCAACTAAGATTCGCGATCCGTGCGTTTGATCGCCAGTGCGGGTAGGTTTAGCACCATCGTGATCCAACGCGTCGTATCATCCAATGGTGTCGTGATTTACCAGTCGCCCCTGTTGCAGGAAGCGGGTGTGACGCACGCGTTTTCCACGCGCATCGGCGGGGTGAGCGACGGTCCGTTCGCATCGCTGAATCTGGGCAACCCCGCGGGTCAGGCGACGCAGGATTTGGCAGAAAATATCGCCGAAAATTATCACCGCCTGCACCAGGCGATCGGCTGCGCGGATCGCACGCGCTATTTTGCCCATCAGGTCCACGGCGCGGCGGTGCTCGATCCCAGCGCCTGCCCGCCCACCGACTCGATCCACGGCGGGGTGGAGATTGGCAAGGGTGACGCACTGGTGACCGATGACCCGGCGGCGCTATTGAGTGTGCGCGTCGCTGACTGCGTGCCGATTCTGATGGCGGATCGATCTGGACAGCGCGTCAGTGCGATTCATGCCGGTTGGCGCGGCG
>JBGSMH010000086.1:0-3770 GCA_041740275.1 Phycisphaerae bacterium | reverse complement strand
GATGGGCTCCGTTGAATAGTTTGAGCCCGCGAAGCGTGTAGGCGCGATAGAGTTTCAAGCTGCATGCCGAGTCGTTGATGTTGTCCTGGCTGATCCAGTTGCGGATTTTGTTGGCTTGTCGCGATTGCCAGCGACGGAAGTTGGTGTCCTGCCGATCTTTGCGCCAGCCGGTGATCATGTCGTACTCGGGATGCTCTTCCATCATCCTGACCAGCCGCGGCACCTCTTCGGGGTCGTTTTGCAGATCGGCATCGATGGTGGCGATGATCTGCCCACGGGCGGCGGCAAAGCCGGCCTCAAAACCGGCGCTTTGGCCGGCATTTTTCTTCATCCGCAACACGCGTAGCCACGGCCGGCGCGAGCGGGCTTCATCCAGCATTTTGGGCGTCTGATCGGTGCTGCCGTCATCGACGATAATGACCTCAAACGGCTTGCCGATCTGCATGAGCGAGGCTTCGACCCGGCTCAGCAAGGTCGGGACATTTTCCTGTTCGTTGTAGCACGGGATCACCAGCGACAGGTACGGATCATCAGACGTTGGTGTAGGCGTCGGGGCGGTGGTTGGGGAGATGGGGTCGGTCATGCGGCTGAGTTCCACTCTTCTGTGACGCCATTATTAAGGGCGTCGGATCGTCCGGCACTTCCTTGGCCGGTGGGATAATCTCGCAAAGGATACGAAACATCACCCGCACTGTCACGACACCCAGTACCGCACCGACCAAAACATCCATCAGATAATGGTCCGCCGACAGCACCCGTTGCATGCCGCAGAGGGTCGCCAACGTATAAAAAAGCCATTTGAATCGCGGCAAGCCCAGCGACATTGTCGCCGCCCAGGCGAACGCGAGCGTGGCGTGACCGGAGGCAAAGCTCAGATTCTGCTGGTTAAACATCCCCGCCAACCCACCGCGGAACGGTTCCCAATCCCAGGCTTCATGTCCGGTGAAGGGTCGGGCGCTCCCGGCGGCCCATTTCAGGACGCCGTTGAAGGCACCGGGCACAAACGCCAACAGCATCATGCCCCCGGCGCGCCAGGTTTGTTTGTGAAAAATCGTGAAGAACCCCGCCGCCAGCACGGTCGGCCACCACTCGCCGGGCTGTCGCATCGCTCTGCCGATGTACCAACCCAAGGGGCTGTAATGGTAGTTATCCAGAAGCTCACTTAGTCCAGTATGCTTGACGAAATGAGCGATCGGCTCGTCCATCGCCATCAACAGTAACACGCCGACAAACAGCACCGGGATCGCGAACGCTATCTTCATCCGGTCTGTATCGAGATAGGAATCAATAAGCGTTTCGGATCTCATCGTTTGGTTAACCCATCATCGGGCCGTTGCATCCCTTTGAAATTGTGGCCGATCCACAACCTCTGCACTCGGATCTGTTTCCCGTTGCGGACAATCGGGATGTCGGCTAGGCGTTCGATTCGTTCAAAAACGTCCTTCAACTCTGGTGCTTCCTGTCCCAGATAGATCGCGTCGCGACCGATCAGCGAAGGTTGATCCAGACTTCGATCAGTCCACATGTCGTACTGGCTGAGCCTGTCGCGTCGCTTCGGGTCTGGCCAGTAGCTGCCCGCACAATAAACAGTGGGTTGCCCGTCAACATAAAACGCCATCAACCCGGTCAGTTGATATTTATCACAGAGGATGAAGGGCTGATTGAGATCGGATTGCCGCAAGATTAAAGAAACTTCCTGTCCGATCTGCTGCCAGCCCATCAACCGCGCCGCCGGATCCCACTTCCGGGGGTTGCCGGGAATGAGGGTATAGAGTGCAGGCGAATAATGCGCGACGGGGATCATCAGCAATCCGATGACGATTGCCCCGATCAACCACCCCTTGGTGCGTGGCCAGTAGGTCGCGACAAACCAAGTCGCCAGCGGGATGAGCGTAAAATACGCACTTACCGGCCAATTCGGCTGAATTTCCTTGAAGATCGTCACCAGCGCCACCAGGCCCAGAAAGGGAAGTGAGTACGCCAGGAGAAACAATAGGGCAGGGAATTCGGCATTCGCCGGGCGATCGGTGACGGGCAAAATTTTCCCACCGAATTGCCGATCTCTCCGTCGCCACGCCAGCACCACCCCGCCGACCATGAAACCGGCGACAATCGGATTGAGCAAGCCGATCTGACTGCCCACCATCGACCCGAAATTGCTCAATATCTCCAGCGGGCTGAAACCCGACTGATTTTCAGTCGTCGAGCGCGATACATGCCCGAACGTCACCCAATCGTGCTGGGCGTTCCAGACGATGACCGGGATCGCGAACAAGAGCGCCACGCCGATGGTCAGCCAAGGCCAGGGCGTGCGGAGCCAGCGTCGCTGCGGCTTATAGACCAACAGATAGATCAGCAGACACGCCAGCCACAAAAAAGCGGCGTATTTAGCCAAAAATGCGATGCCGATCGCGATCCCGGCACCGATCCATGCCGATCGCGATTTGCCAAAGATCGCCACATGCGCCAGGCACGTCGCCAGTGCCCAGCCGAAGTAGTAGATCGGGTCGATCGTCATCAGCAGGCTGCCGGCGACGAACATAGGCACGACATGACACAGCAGCACCGCGCCCAGTGCCAGTCGATCGGATCCGAAGACGCGGCGGGTCAGCCAGTAGGTGCAGAGTGCGGTCGCGATCGCCAGCAGCATCGCCGGGAAACGCACGCCCAGTTCGCTATCGCCGAAGATCAGGCACCCGAAGCGGATCACATACGCCACCGCCGGGCCTTTGGAGTAGTAAGACCAATCCAGTTGCCGGGACCAATCCCAGTAGTGGGCCTCGTCGCCCGAAAGATCAATGGGGGCGTCGGTGTTGATATAGGCAAATCGCGATGCCAACCCCATTAGCAGCACCGCCGCCAGGATAAGTCGGCAGCGAGAGGGGGTCAGCGATTGGATGAATCGGTTCATGGATGGTGATCATTGTGGACAATTCTCATTGGTGGCGAAAGAGGCATCGAACCCGCTTTCGTCTCCGACAAATGTATAGAATACGTCCATGCGACAACCTACAGGCGACTTCGTACGAGTATCACAACAGGCGATGCGGTCGTTTCTTGAGTCGGCGGCGGATGCGGTGGGGATCGGGCAGGATCATGCCAGACTGCTCGCGCAATTCCTGGTCGACAACGACCTGCGCGGCGTGCTGAGTCATGGCAGCCGACAGATACGACGATATGTGCGCGAAATCACCTCCGGCACGGTCAACCCAACGCCCGATGTCAAAATCGTTCGCGAAACCGACAACAGCATTCTCGTCGATGGCGACGGCGGGCTGGGGTATTTCCCGGCGATGCTGGCGACGCAGAAAGCAATCGAAAAAGCGAAAAAGACCGGCATGGCGACTTACGTCACCCGCAACCACGCCCACATCGGGGCGGCAGGCAATTACACGCGGATGACGCTCGATCATGACCTGCTCTGCTTTGTCACCTCCGGCATGCGGCTGACGCTGAACCCGGCGGAGTCGGTGATCCTGGGCGCAGGGGCCTCGCCGATGTCATTTAGCGCACCGGGCTTGGAAGAACCGGCGATTCTGCTGGATGTCGGCGTCACCCACGATGTGCAAGCCAACCCGCAGCATTTGGACGAATTGATCAAAATCGCCCCCGGCATCGTGTTACGCGCGCTTGGCTACGGAGCGATCTGCCAGGCTTGGGGCGGGTTGCTGACCGGGCTGTCGGTCAATAATCCGCCGGACCCTGATCCGTACCCCAGAGCCAATCAAGGGGCGATGGCGTTTATGTTCCGGATTGATCTGTTTGCCGAT
>JBGSMH010000085.1:0-4621 GCA_041740275.1 Phycisphaerae bacterium | reverse complement strand
GCGGTCAGCGTCACCCGCGCCGCCGGTGCATCGGCGGCCTCGGCGGCGTGGGCGACGGGGGGTTCGGTCAGTCGGTTCAGATCCGGACCGACGGCCTTTGATTCAGATCGATTGGGCGTGCCGCACTTCATGTATACACCGATGCCTTAAGTGTGCAGATTTCTGGAAGATTGCGATAGTGATTGTCGTAATCCAATCCGTAGCCGACGACAAACTCATCGGGGATGTCGAATCCGACATAGTCCGCCTGCACCGACCGTGCCGCCGGGCGGTCCTTGCGCAGGAGCACACAGGTCTTGACCGATGCGGCCCCCAGTTCCCGCAACATCGGGGCAACCAGTTTCAGCGTCCCTCCCGAATCCAGAATGTCATCCAGCAACAAAACATGACTGCCATGCACGTCACCCAGTTGCTTGGCGATCACCGATGATCCCTGCGTGCTGAGACTGGCACCTGGGTAGCTGCTGACGGTCATCAGATTGATCTTCATCTTGATCGGCATCTGGCGAATCAGGTCGCTGGCGAAGATCATCGCACCGGTCATGATGGGCACAAGCGTCACGCCGACGTCGATTTGGGCATAGTCACGGGTGATCGCGTCGGCCAGTTCCTTGACCCGGGCGCTGATGCGGGTCCGGTCGATCAAAACTTTCTCTAGATCGTCCTGCATACGCCGATCGTACCCTTGTGGGCGTCGTCGTGCTACGATAGATCTTCTGTGAACGGTTTGTGAAGGCTTTGGAACCACGGGCAGCTTGTAACGGGTAGCTTGCAATTGGGCATGACGGATCCGAACGATGATCATCCTATTGAGCGCGTGCTCGACACCGGCGAGGCCGCCGTTGCGATGGCGAGGCGGTTCTTCGCCAGCTATTTCTGGATCATTCTTAAGAACGTCGTCGGCTGGATGCTGATCCTGCTATCGCTTCCGGTCGGCATCGCGTTGCCCGGGCCTGGCGGATTGCCGATGTTTTTAATCGGGTTCGCGCTGGTCGCGTTTCCCGGCAAGCGTAAACTGACCAGCCATTTCCTGCGTGGCCGCCCACTGAGGATCGAAGCGTCGATCTTCACCTCGCTGACCACGGTCGTATCGCTCATGGTCATCGCCGGGCTGCTGTGGATCGTCGGCGAGCGGTACCGACAACTCATCGCCTATTTCAATCTCGACCCCAAAGAGAGCACGCCCGGCTTCGTGCTGGCGGTCGCCGGGGTCTGCGTTCTGGCTGCGGGGGTGACGTTTGCCACCATGCGGCTGGGGTTACTGTTCTTTAATAAACTCATCCGCGTCATCCCGCGCATCCGCAGGCTCATCCGTCCGTACCTGCGGAAATGGGGTATCGTCCTGCTCCCGCCACCCCCCAAACAACTGCCAAGTGATACGGGGCTGGTACGTCGCCGTGAGGGGCTGGAAATCCTCGATTTTTCGCCCAGATCGCGCGAGCGGTTCAGTAAGTGGTGGCTGTACGGACGTCCTTGGCTTAGGCGACTGATCAGCCTGGGCGTGACTGCCGTGCTGCTGTTCTTTGTGATCGAGCCGATCGTCGCCGGTTGGCGACAGGTCGAACCGCACCTGAATCGCATCAGCCCGTTCCAGTTCGTCTTCGCCACGTTCATGGCGGTGACGTTTCTGGTCGCATTTCGCGTGTTATCGTGGTGGCTGGTCCTGGCAAAACTCGGACACCGCCTGCACGGGGCGTCGGTGGCGCGGGTCTGGATCACCAGCGAACTCTCCCGGTATGTCCCGGGAAGCAACTGGCAGTTGGTGAGTCGATCCTTCCTGACGCGTTTATATAACGTGATGCCAACCACCTGCGTTTCATCGCATGTGGTGGAAGTCACCTTATTCGTTGTCGCCAACATCGCGTTTGCGGTTCTGGCGACGATGATCCTGGGGCTCAAGCGCACCGAAGATGCCTCGACGCGGTGGTGGCTGATCGTTGGTGTATCGACCATGCCGCTGTTGTTGTCGCTTTTGCACCCGCGCGTCTTTTATTCGGTCACCAACCGCGTACTGGTGGCGATCGGACGACAAAAACTCTCCGCCCAGGTACGCGGCGGGACGCTGGTGGTGCTGCAAGTGTGGATGGTCCTGGGACTTGCATTTGCCAGTCTGGCGATGTGGCTCATCGCGGCCGGCCCGCTTTATCTGTCCATGGAGCAGTGGTGGCTGGTCGGCGGGGTCTATTCGATCGCCTGGCTGGCAGGATTTGCCGCGTTCTGGGCCCCGGCGGGGATCGGGGTGCGAGAGTGGGTATTCATGTTCCTGCTTATAGCGGCCCTCCCGATCGAAACCCGCCAGCAGTTCGGCCCCGACTCCCTCTACGCTATCGCCGCGATCATGGCGATCGTGCTACGGATCTGGATGACGATCGCGGAGATCATCGTCGCGATCGGCGCTTATCTGCTCGATCTGGACGACGCACTCACCGTCCTGCGCGGACGTGGGTAATCGTCTTCCGATCCGCTTTGCCTCCCGCGCCCATCACGCTATAACCGGATGCATGTCGTCGGCGTTGCAACTGCTCTTTCTCGGAACCGGTACCAGCGCCGGCGTGCCCATGATCGGCTGCAAATGTGCCGTCTGCACCAGCCCCGATCCCCGCGACAAGCGCACCCGTGCCAGCGTTGTTCTCGACTACCACGGCAAACGCATCCTCATCGACACCACGCCCGAATTACGCCTTCAATGTGTCGCCAACGACGTCAACTGGATCGACGCGGTCGTCTATACCCACGCCCATGCCGACCACATCATGGGTCTGGATGATGTCAGACGCTTCAACGCCATCCGCAAAGGCCCGCTCGATATCTATGCCGATCAACTGACCTACGACACGCTGGATGTCTGCTTCGGCTACGCCTTTCGCCCACCCGACCCTGTCGCGAGAGTGTTTCGTCCGAATCTCGTCAAACGCCTGATCGAAGGGCCTTTTGAAATCGAAGGTGCTCGCTGGACGCCCATCCCACTCATGCACGGACAGATGCCGATCCTCGGCTTCCGGGTCGGACAACTCGCCTACTGCACGGATGTCAGCTTCGTGCCCGAACCCAGCTACGATTTGCTCGGCGATCTGGATGTGCTGGTCATCGACGCACTCGCATGGCATGAACATCCCACCCATTTTTCCATCGATCAGGCCATGGCGGTCGTTGAGCGGGTGAAACCCAAACGCACGCTTTTCACCCACATCGCCCACGGATTGCCGCATGTCGAGACGAACGCCAGGCTGCGTCCCGGCGTTGAACTGGCGTATGATGGGCAGATCGTCGAGGCCGCGCTATGAAATCACGCAAATCGTCCAATCCGTCCTACCGCGCCATCGCCGACTATTACGACGCGGAGTACGAATCCAACGATGTACTGGACAACGATGTGCCGTTTCTGCTGCGGCATCTGCCCAAGCGATCTCGCAAGATTCTTGAACTCTGCTGCGGCACGGGCAGGGCGTCGATCCCGCTTGCCGAGGCTGGCCATCGCGTCGTTGGGGTCGATTACGATCCGGATCTGCTGGCGATCGCTAAACGCAAACGTGACGGGTCCGGCATCTCCCCCGATCGGCTTCAACTCGTTCGTGCCGATGTGCTGAAGCTCAAACTCGACGAAACATTCGATTTCGCGTTTCTGATCTTCAATACGCTGCTGAACTTCACCACGCTTGCCGATCAGGATCGGCTGCTGTCGCGGGTTCACGCCCAACTCAAGCCCGGCGGGCGGTTCTGGGTCGATATCTTCTACCCCGATCTGACCATCCTCGCCGCCGCCCATCATGCTCACTTTGATTCGGCCACTTTTTATGTCCACGCGCTGGATCGCTCGGTGCATCGCACGACCGAGATCCGCCAATCCACCAAGCGCCCGCAATTGCAGGAACTGACCTTTCACTACACCCATGCCGATGAGCGGGGCGATCTGCATGCAGAAAAGATCGACTTCGAACTGACGTGGATGTTCCCGCGCGAATTGGTCATGCTCCTGGAGCGTCATGGATTTGTTGTTGAGCAACTCTACGGCGACTACCGCGGCAATCCCATCACGCCCGAATCATCGCGGATCATCGCGGTCGCGAAAAAGCGGTAGCACGACCGCCCGAACAAACGCCCCCGACACCCCGCCAAAATGCCCGCCATCGTTTCCGAGGGATTTCCATTCCGCCTGCCAGGCGTGATGAACCACCCGAGTCCGTAGCGCCGGATCCAGATCGGACAAATCCGCCCCCGCATAGCCCGCCGCCGGGGTCTTGATCCGGTCGTAGGTGCCAAAATTCCCCGTCCGCCATTTCAAGAAAGTCGTATCCCCCATCGAGCTGAACAAATGCAATCGCCCGCGCATCCGCAGCAGCGCGGGCGACAGGTCGTACGCCGGGGAAAACGATGGGGCGATCAGTACGACCGTATCGACGGTCCGATTGGAGCGTGCCAATCCCCCGGCCACCACGCCGCACCCGGCGCTGTGGGCGATCAGGTCGATTCGTTTCACCGATACCGGCAACGCATCGATCCGATCCGCCAGTTTCTGTTCCGCCTTGTCATGCGTTTTTTCGTCGCTAAAATTGTTGAAAAACATCGCCTTGGGCGCACCCCAGGCCATCACTTCCACCGCACCATGATCATCGGCTAGCGC
>JBGSMH010000084.1:0-11889 GCA_041740275.1 Phycisphaerae bacterium | reverse complement strand
CGACGAAGTCGGCAGCGAGCCATTTGATCGTGTCGTGCCCGATCACGCGACCGGGGCGTATGAACTGACCATGTGGCTGATCAAGCAGGGTCGCCGTGCGATCCGGCAATACTGGAGCAACCCCGTCCAGACGCGCTGGATGCAGGCCCGCCGCGAAGGCTACGAACGGGCGATGCGCGATGCTGGTTTTGAACCACTGGAACCGATTAATCGTCCTCGCGGGGCGTACTCCGGGCTGGATTTTGCCGCCGAGTTTGCTGCCGAATCCCAGGCGTGCGCTGGCGCGTTGATCCCCTATACGATCGGCGGGAAGCCGACCGACGCAATCATGGTCGACACCGACGGCAATATCGCGATGGTCGCGTCTTCGCTTTCGATGTTGAATAAGGTGCCGAACCGGGATGTAGTCCTGGTCGGGTATGACGAGTATTGGGATCAGGCGTCGACGGCGGCGCTGAACGCGACGCCGCCGCTGGCGAGCGTAAACAAGAACAATTTTGAGTGTGGCCGTGCGCTGTCGATGCTCCTTCATGAGCGTCTGGACGGCAAACTGCCGCCCGAACCTCAGATCCGGCTGATCAAGCCGACACTGTGTGTTCGGGATCCTGAGTCAAGTCGCAGTGCTGTTTAGCCGGTGCATCCTTCGGATGCGCAGGTGTTGTTATTCGTTATCACCGTCCCGACATGGGCAACGGTGGAGGAGCATAGATGAAAAAGGTTCGTACACATCGTGGATTTACCCTTGTCGAACTGCTTGTGGTTATTGGCATTATCGCAGTCCTTATATCCGTGTTGATGCCCGCGCTGCGCAAGGCCCGCATGGCCGCCCAGCGCGTGCAGTGCATGAGCAACCTGAGACAGGTGGGCCTCGCGGTCCAGTTGTACATGACTTCGAATAAGGAGTTCTTCCCGCCGATCTTCCGTCCGGCGTTCAATGGGCCAAACGGCGATGCCGGGGCGGTGCATTTTAACTGGACTGGATGGGTGCCGCACCTGACCCAAGGCAAGTACCTGCAAACTTCGTGGAGCGCATATTTGCTACGCGGCACGCCGCTGTTCTGCCCGACCGATGATATTACCCCGGTCGACCCGACCTTCTGGTACACAACCGAAACGCCGTCGCTATCGACCTATCGGGCGATGGGACTGGTCACGCACGATACCGGCAATAGCCTGGACATCCCCTGGCCCGGCGAATGGACTGGCGGCGGGTCTCCGCCGCTGGTACCGCGTCCCCTGCGTCCGTCACATGCGCCTTCGACGACAAAGTACGGTTTTCGCCCGAAGATTCCCATGCCGATGCTGATCGAAGTGGTCGGTCCGACACCCGAGTGGGGCGGCGTGGTCGGGATGTGGAACGGACGCTTCAACTATCCGACGCCTGGCGCGACGATGAGTGCCGCAACCAGCGTTCGTCACGGGTTCAAGGATGGAAGTCGCTCGGTGCTGTTCAATGACATGCACATCGAGTTTGGACCGTGCTACTGGCACAAAGAGAACTTCTACTGGCCGGGTCGTGATATTCCGATTCCGTTGCCATAGTCCGATCGAACTCTTGGGAGTCTTAAAATGAGTGTGCGAGAAGCAATCAACTCAAAGCCAAAGCTGTCGCTGGGAATTGTGGCTGGAATTACAATTGTAGCAGTAGCATTTGCCATCTGGAGCATGGGCTCCGGTGACTCAGTGAGCGAGGCGAAAACCGCGTTCTACTCGAACGACGACGGCAAGACGTTCTTCAGCGACGAGCCGGGGAAGATCGGTTTCGTGAAGGATGGCAAGCCAGCGGTGATCGCCCATGTGTTCGAGGATCCGGCAGGCGGTCAGTTTGTTGGATACCTTGAGCGCCTCACGCCCGCTGCCGAAAAGGCAGCACTGGCGAGCCAAAGCACCGGAGCCCCCAGCGCCGCTGCCGCCGCCGCGATGGGACGCGAGATCAAGCGGCCTGGCGATACCCGGTGGGTGTCGCCATCGACTGAAGAGGGGATGCGCGTGATGTCGGTTCGTTTGCCTGATGGCAAGGAATACGCCACCCGCGTCGAGCCTCGGTAATGCTTCAAGTGAAATCTACCCGTGTTTTACTCCCATGAGCGACCTGCAAACAACCTCTCGTCCGGCCATTAACCGGAATCCGCTGACCATCGGCGACGTCTCACTCGATCTGGCGTTCGACGAAAACACCTTCCTCGGGATCGGCCAGGTCCGAACCGAAGGCGGTGTCGTGCTGCGGTCTGGTTCACGAGCGATGTCGTTCGATATTCGCAGCCCGGACGGGGTGGAGTTGATCAACTGGCGGCTGGCTTCGATCACGCCGGAGACCGATGGCGCGGTGGAGATGCTCGTGCACTGCGACCGTCGCGATGGCGGGCCTATGGAGTACATGCTCCACTCGGTGCGCCAACGGATTAATGTCGCCAATTGGAGTCGCCCGGTTCGCCCGGCCACGGGTACGGAACTGCGACTTCGGCTCTGGCCCGTCGAGCGATTGATCGGCGGTCGACGGTTCAGCGGGTTCGCGTACCAGTACCACTTCAAGAGCCCGGACATCGCGATCTACAAGATTCTCGATCGGGCGACTTGGGAAATCGGCGGCAACGCCTGCGGCAACCAGATCTGGATGCGCGGGGCCGAACCGGCGATCTTCAACGTCGAATCATCGGCCGACCATTACTCCAGCGAGTGGTATCTGCCGGGCATCGCCAATCCGAACATCTTCCAGTTCAAGCCCTTCCAGACGCACCTCCAGGGTTATACCTTCACCGCCGCAGACGATGGCGTACTGGTAACGTGGTCGCCGCTGGTGAGCCACATCCGAACGCTCATCCAGAAGGACCGCGGCAGCAACCAGATCATCCACATGCACGAATCGTGTGGCGATTTGTCGACTACCCTTTCCAGCGCACCGATGGAAGTGCTGTTCCATGAACTTCCGTCCGGCGCGGATGACACCGACCTGGCCAACTGCTATTCAGACCTGCGCGAACTGGTCCATGAAGAACTGCACCAGCAGATCGGCATGCGTCGCGAGCGTGTTGGCGTTACCGGGATGATCGAAGAGTGGTGTGTGCCCGATCTGGACCTTTACACCTCGCAAGGGCTCAAGGCGCTTGCAGAAGTGGGCGTGCGGACGGTCGAAATCCCTAATTTCTTTCAGAACAACATGAACGTGCATGGCGTGGGGAACATGTGCTGCACCATCGATCTGAAGGTCGCCGACAGTGTGGGCGAAGAACGCCTCAAGCGGTTTTGCGACACGGCACACGAGCACAACATCAATGTGCGGATGTGGGGAAACACCGCGCTGTCGACGATATCGACCATTTTTCTGGAACAATCCCCGCCGCACCCGGATGTGACGCGACAGATTGAATTGCTTCCGGCAAAAGACTCGACTGCGTACAAGGTGATGCGCCGCCGCGACGCGATGGTCCGCGACCCGACGGGTTCGATCGAGGCCGACCACTACCGCCCGCGGTTTGCGGTCATGAATCTCCGCGATGCCGGTGTGCGCGAATACTGGCTTGACGCCTGGCGCGACGCGCACGACCGCATTGGCATCAACGGAATGTTCCTTGACAGCAGCTTTAACCTCAGCAGTGACAAGCATCACTGGTGCCAAGACGTCGTCGCTCCGTCTGCCGGCGGCGCGACTGCCGACCAGGCGCACCTGCTGATCCATGCCCGTCCCGAGGTCGAAGCCCGCCCGGCGATCCTCAGCCAATATTTGGCTCACCTGCAGTTGATCGTTGAGATGCAGAAGATGGGCTACAGCTACTGTGCCGAGGACCATGGCGTATTCGGTATCCACCGCGCGGGATGGAACCTCCTTGCCAATCTCAAACGAATCCACCTCTGGCCGGATAGCCTTCAGAATTTCGACGTGGCGATCCTCCGCGACGCGGGCGTCGACCCCGATGCCATCTTCTTCGAGGCACTGGCGTACCGCGTGACGTGGCTTATCCATTGGGATCCGGTCTCGCGAAGATTGAGCTTCAACCAGTCCGGTTTCCGCTCTGAGGACGATGCGCCGTCGGAAGAACACCTGCGAATGCTCCGCCTTTTTGACTCCGTCGAGCCGTGGATGCAGCAGCGAACGATTCTCCCAGGTGGCAAAGCGGTCGTTTATCTAGCAGATGATGTGATGGTGGTCTGGGTGCTGGAGTCGACGCGGGTTCCGTTGCCCGAAGGCAGTCACCGCGTGGACAATCTGGTGAGCGGACAATCTGTGGTCGCAGAAGGTGGGCTAGTCGCGACGGCGGGGTCGGTGCTGAAAGTCAGCCTCTCTCCGGTGGCCGCCGACACGGACCGTCAATCACGCGTTCAGGTTTACCTGAATCAGCAGGCCCTCGCTCGATTCGAAGAAGGCCAGACCGTGGCACAACCCTAGGCCGAGCGCCGAGAGAATAGTTCGCATACCCGCATAGCGTTGTGTGTGCTTTGGTTGTAGCGGATTAGGAGCAGACATGATGTTTACTGCGCGTTGCTGGTTGGTTGTCGCGTTCTTACTGTTGATGGGGGTTCGTTCGGTCGACGCCCAGGTCGCGGGCAGTTTTCCGGTGACGTTTACGCTTGAAAAGCCGGCATACGTCACGCTGGTGATTGAAAACGCCGAAGGCCGGCGCGTGCGGCACATCGTCGCCGAGACCCGATTTCCCGCCGGTCAGAATCGACTGACCTGGGACGGCTATACCGACAGCGGCGATCGTGTCCCGCCCGGCACCTACTCCGTTCGCGGCCTGACCCACGACGGTATCCGCCTGTTCTATGAATTTAGCTACAATACTGCGGGCAACCCGGCATGGTTCACGCCAGATCGTTCGGGTGCGTGGATGGCCGACCACGCTTTGCCCGCCGACGCAGTGTTTATCCCAAAGGGCGAGTCTGCGTTTGGCGAGGGCAAGCCGCAGGTTATGCTCTCCTCGATCGTTTGCGAGTCCGGCGATCCCACCATCTTCGTTGATACCACTGGCCAAAAACTATACGGAAAGCACTTCTTTGGCTGGGACGGTGGCGTCGCATTAGCTCGGGACGTGGGCAGCAAACCCGATAAATCGCACTTCGTCTACATGGTCTTGGCCTGGGAAGGCCAACGCCTATCAATCCGCGGCATCGGCCCCGACGGGCAAGGCCGCGAAATCATCGACGTCACCACCCGCAATCGCCAGCCACGCGAACCGGCATATATCGGCATTGGCTTGGCAATCCACGACGGCCTCGCCGTTCTCAGCCTTCCGCTCGACGATGAGTTGGCATTTATCGATCTTGTCGCCAAGAAGATCGTTGCCCGCACCGCGATCAAAGCACCACGAGGCGTCAATTTTGATGCCAAGGGCGTACTGCACGCGATATCGGGAAAACAAGTCGTGCGAATCAACTATCGCCGCGACAACGGCGGGGTCACTGTTGGCGAAACTGCGGTTGTTGTGAAGGAAGGGCTTGAAGATCCGTTCGGGCTTACACGCGACAACGCCGGTTTGCTGTTCGTCAGCGATAAAGGCAAGAGTCATCAGGCCAAAGTTTTCAACCCCACCGGCCGACTCGTGCGAACCATCGGCAAGCCGGGCGGCCCGCAACTGGGGCTCTATGACGAGCAACGGATGCAGCAGCCACAGGGAATGGCGATCGACGACAAGGGACAACTGTGGGTCTGTGAGTTTGACGCTTACCCAAAACGCGTGTCGATCTGGAACGCCTCCAATGGCAAATTTATCAAAGAGCTCGTTGGCCCGCCCATGTATGGCGGCGGGGGAACGATTGACCCAACCGACAAAACCCGCCTCTTCTACGCCCAGTACGGCGGACTGACCGAGTGGAAGCTCGATTGGAAAACCGGGAAAGCCAAGCTTCACAGCATCAGCGTTCGTCGCGCGCTGATGGGAGAGCCCGAAGACATCAAACGGTGGCACTACGGGGTTCCCGAGCGCCCGGTCCGCATCAATGGCCGCACCTATCTCATCCCAACGTACTCCGGGGGTCTTCGATGGAACGATAATCAACCCATCTTTCTACTCGGCGATGACGGCATCGCGTGGCCAGTTGCGTTCGTCGGCACGATGCGACGTTGGCAGGTCGATGGCCTGGAACGTCCATGGAAAGACATCGAGGACGCCTTTCCCAAGGACGCGACAATCTCGCAAATGGATGCTTGGAACGACACAGTCCTCACTTGGTCGGACAAGAATCTCGATCGCAAGGTGCAGGTAGAGGAATGCACGTTCCGAAACTTCCCCGAATACACCATTAAGACTCGCGAAGGCGATACTCGCCGACTCAACCGCAAAGAGGTTGGTCAGATGTTGCCGGACATGTCGGCAAACCTGGGGTGGAAGATGCGGATCGATGCACCCAAAATCGACGCCCGCGGCATCCCGTTCTATGACCTGTCGACGATCAAACCCGTGATCCCCATCACCGCCGCGTATGGTGGTGCCGAGGAAGGCTGGCCGGCTTACACCTCACCCAGCGGACGGATCCTGTCGGATTTGCTGACGCAGGTCGATAAATCCGGCAAGACGATTTGGGATTACCCGGTCTTGCCAGAGAAGAACCTCCCCCGCAAAGGTGGCGACATCACCGAGCCGATGCGCCTACTCGGACCGATTGAAAAAGCCAAAGCCGGTGAGGCCGACGAGTGGTACGCCATCAACGGCGAGCGCGGCAGCATCTACCTGATGACCACCGACGGGCTTTTCATCCAAACGCTCGGCGGGCACATGGGTAATACGCCGCTGCTCCGCTACCCGACCGCCAAACGCGGTATGCTCATCGACAGCCCCGAGCAGCACATCAGCTTTGAAGACGAGCATTTCCACCCCTCGATCACACAGACGACCGAAGGTGAGATTTATCTCGTCGCCGGGAAGGAACATTCCTCAATCTTCCGCGTCGATGGTTTCCCGACGGTGCGTCGCGTCGCGCTGGAACCCATCAAACTGGACGAAGCCCAACTAGCCGCCATCCCTGCACAGCGACCCAGAGCGGCACGTCAAGAGACCAGCGACAAACTACCTGTCATCGTTCGCCAGACACCCGTCACCATTGACGGCAAGCTCGACGAATGGCCGGCCCAGACCGCGTGGGTGCCGCTCGATGCCACAGCGTCGGTCGCGATCACAGTCTCCAAGGACGAGATGGTCCTCGCCTACAAGACCGGCGATCCCAAGGCGATCGATAACGACGCGGCCCAGGCGCGTTTCCTCTTCAAATCGGGCGGGGCGTTTGACCTGCATATCCGTCCCCTGGGCGCCGAAGCCGGAAACAAGCGTCTACTCTCGATGGACCGCCGCCTACTGGTGGCAAGTGTGCGTGGCAAGACCACCGCAGTCCTTTTCCGCCCTGAAACACCCGAAGTGCCCGATTCGAAAAAGGTGTTGTACGAAAGTCCCATCGGCAAGGTGCTTTTCAACGCAGTCGATGACGTAAGCGATTCGGTGCGGGTTGCACAAGTTGACGGCAACTTCGAAGTGGCGATCAAGCTCTCGGCGCTGGATGTGCGTCCTCAGGTCGGTGCGGAGATTCTGGCCGATGTCGGGCTCATTCGCGGAAATGGTACGCAGAATATCCAGCGACTTCTGTGGCACAATACCGATACCGCGCTGGTCTCGGATATCCCGTCCGAGGCAAGAATGGTTCCTGCCAACTGGGGCCGATTCTCATTCGTTGCCGATCCGGGCGTTGAAGATAATTCCGTCGGTCTCTTGCCCGATAAAGCACGACTGGTCGGACGAGAACTGCAACTCAAAAAAGAGGCGACGGGCGAACAGTCGATCGGGTTCTGGTCCAACGCCGCCGACTACCTTGAGTGGGCGGATCAGACGATCAAGCCCGGGACTTACGAGGTTCAACTCACCTACGGCTGTGCACACAATACGCCCAACGAGTTTGTCTTCGCCGCGGGTGAGCAAGCTCTCAAAGGCAAAACCGAATCGACCGGATCGTGGTCGCAATACACGACCGTCAGCCTCGGCCGGGTGACGCTCACCGCTGATCGCACAACTTTCACCCTCAAAGCCATCGCCGCCGAGCGGGGGCTGATGGATTTCAAGCGTCTGCGTCTATTGCCTGTGGAATAGTCCCAAGAACGTAGACCACAACCTGATACGACAATACGAAAGGTCCCGTTTCAATGAATTTTACCTCTACCGCCGCCGCCATCGCACTCGTAGCCGCCAGCGTGAGTGCGGCCCCGAAACTTCCTGCGATCTTCTCTGACAACATGGTGCTGCAGCAGACGACGCACGCGCCCGTGTGGGGCAAGGCCGAACCGGGTGAAAAGATCGTCGTGTCGCTGGGTGATGAAAAGAAGCCGCTTATTTCAGCCGCCGCGACTGCGGATGCCGATGGTCGCTGGCGCGTTGTGCTGGATACGAGCAAGATCAGCGACGAGGCAACGACGATGCGTGTCGCGGGTTCAGAGAACCTGACGATCCGCAACGTCATGGTCGGGCAGGTCTGGTTGTGTTCGGGACAGTCGAATATGGAGTGGGTTGTCGAAAATACCAACGACGCCCGCCGCCAGGTCGAACAGGCCAATCGCCCGCAGATCCGGGAGTTTTATATCCCACACACCGGTAGCGCGCAGCCGACCGAAGAACTGACCGGCAAGTGGCGCGTCGCCTCGCCCGAAACCGTCGGGCGTTTCTCGGCCGTGGGCTACTACTTCGGCCGCGAGTTGAACGACCAACTCAAAACACCGGTTGGACTGATACACAGTTCATGGGGCGGAACCGCCGCAGAGCTATGGACCGATCCGGCCGCACTTCGCTCGATCGGAGACTTCAACGGCGCGCTGGATGCGCTGGAGATCGCCCGTACCAACCCGGAACGAGCCGATGCGTGGTTCAAGGAAGAGATCGACCGGTGGATGAAACAAATCGGGCTGGACAATGAGCCGGGTGAGACCGCGCCGCAGGCAGAGATCGCGCTGGACGATTCATCGTGGGGCCAGTCGGATGTCCCCGGATCGATCCATGATATCGAACCAGATCTTGACGGTGTGGTGTGGCTGCGGCGAGTGGTCGAGATCGACAATCCCGCTGGTGAAGCCCGTATCGATCTGGGGCCGGTCGATGACTGGGACACGACCTACATCAATGGCAAGCGGGTCGGCCGCACCGGCTATGAAACCATCGACGCATGGAATAAGAAGCGGAGCTACCGCATCCCCGACGGCCTGCTTAAGCCGGGCAAGAACGTAATCGCGATTCGTGTCGTGGATTATCTCCTCGGCGGGGGGATCAATGGGGACGCCAAGGACTCGGTGCTGATCGTCGGCGAACGCAGCTATCCGCTGGCAGGTAAGTGGAATCATAAAATTGAGACGCGATTTACGCCCGAACAAAAGAAGCTGGGCTATCAGGTGCCCATCCGGCCTGGCCAGGTCGATCAGGTGCCCGGCCGCCTCTATAACGCCATGCTTCATCCGCTGCGAACGTACGGCATCGCCGGCGCGATCTGGTACCAAGGCGAAGCGAATGTCGGTCGCGATCAGCAATATCGCAAGCTTCTACCCGCAATGATCGGCGGATGGCGACAAGTGTGGGACCAGCAAGGCGAATCCCTTCACCGCGCCGAAGGCGGACGCAACTTCCCGTTCTATATCGTTCAACTGGCAAACTTCCTCGACTATCGCTCGGACGCCAACATCGAGAGCAGTTGGGCCGCCCTTCGCGACGCTCAGACTTTCACTGCCCGCACTGTCCCGAATACCGGGCAGGCATTGGCGATCGATATCGGCGACGCGCGGGACATCCACCCCCGTAACAAAATCGACGTCGGTCGCCGCCTTGCACTGCTGGCATTGCGGGATGCGTACGGGAAGCAGGTGGTCGCTTCCGGCCCGCAATTCAGCGGCATCACCGTTGAGGGTAATCGCGTCCTCGTGAAGTTCGAAGGCACCGCCGACGGGCTCAAGGTCAGCACGCTCGATCTCCCGCGTGATCAGTCGACCGAACTGCGGCAGTTGATGTCACAGGAAACGCAGGTACGTGGCTTTGCAGTCGCTGGCAAGGACGGGAAATGGGCCTGGGCCAAGGCGCGGATCATTAATCCGACGACCATCGAGGTGATCAGTGCGGATGTTGCTGAGCCTGTTTCCGTTCGTTACGGCTGGGCCGACAACCCGGTCGTGAATCTCTACAACAGCGCCGACCTGCCGGCCGTTCCGTTCCGCTCGGATGATCCGCAGTACAAACACTGACACGCAACGGCGTACCAGCCAACGTTGATCGCCTAGTCCACCGCAAGAAAGGGTAAAACACATGCTCCGAACCCACTCACGATTCATCGCACCGCTCATCGCGTTCCTGTTCTTCGCAGTTCCCTCGGTTTCAGAAGCGCAGATGCGCACCGGCGGGGGGATGAAGGATTACAACCGCGCTTTGCGACTGAGCGATCGCCAGTCCAGCTTCTCTGTCGCAATACTCGATACGGGTAAACCCGGCTCGATTTTCCATCCCGGCGATGTCCCGGAACTCAAGTTTCAGGTGCAGAATCGCACCGATGCTCCGATCAAACAGAAAGCCAAGCTGGAGTTGCTCGCCTACGGAACGCGCGGCATCCCGGGCGATATCTGGCAGCCAGAGGTCTTTGCGATGGGCGTTGTCGGCGAGACCGAAATCGACATCGACATGCCGGCCAAGGGGTACCAGAACGTTACAGTTAAGATCACGATGCCCGAGAAGTTTGGCGGGTACATGGCGATCCTCGACATGGGCGATGGCGGGCGACAGTCGGTTGCCGCGATGGTCCGCGGCATGAAGCCTGAGGTTCCCCGCACGCAGTTCCCCATGCAGGCACTGGACGCGATCGATCCGGCGATTCTCGAACGCATGGGCATCCGTGCCGTGCGCCATGGCGTTTCGTTCTCGGCGCCCAATGGCAAGATCGACGAAGGTCGTATGCGCAGGCTGGCTCAGGAGATGGAAGAGTTTCATAAACACGGCGTCACTGTCGTCGTCCAGTTCGGAGCCGGTGACCACCCGCAACCGCTGGGCGCGCCACGCCCGTGGCTCGATGACAAGGGTGTCGCGCTGGAAGGAAAAATGGACCACGCTTGGCTACCGTCGGCCGATCCTGTTTTTGGCGAATTCGTCGAACGCATCGTCCGCGATCATGGCTGGCCAAAAGGGCCCGTCACCGGCGTCATTCTCTGGAATGAACCGTGGGAAGGAACATCCATCAGCGGTTGGCAGGCGGACATGCTGCGGTACCGCGAAATCTTCGTCACCATGGCCGAGGCGACCCATCGCGCCAACGCGGCAGCGAAGTCCACTGTCCTCGTCGGCGGCTGTGATTCTTCGACCAATACTTGGGACAAGCTTTTCCCCGACGGCGACGAGTTGATCAAGTACCTCGACTTCTGCTCGATCCACTACCAAGGCATGACCGCTCCGGTGCTATTTAAGCTCTGGAACGACCGAAAGGCCGGCAATGGTCGCGTGCTCATCTGGGACACCGAATCATGGGTCGCCAACACCGATGATCGCCTTGCCGGAGTCGTCGCCTCCAACCGGGCGGCGGGGTACGACCGATCGCTGGGTATCTTCATCGGAAATGTTGTCACTATCGACAACCACGGCAACAGCCCGCGCGCACGCATCTTTGATGAAAAAGGTGAAGCACGCGAACGCGGCTTAGGCATTCAAGCCTGGCCACCCGCATCAGCGATGTGCGCCGTCCAGTCCCTCATCGGCGACCGACCCTTCCGCGAAATTGTCTTCAATGGCCTGCCCTGGGTCTACCGCTTTGACGGGATGGACCAGAACCCGGACGACGGAACGATCGTCATCCTCGGCGATCTGGGCGGGGTCTTCGATCAACCCAATAACATGCTCTTCCGAGGCGTTCGCAGCCTTGCGGAAGTCGCATCGCCCGCAGCCGACGGCTCTCCTC
>JBGSMH010000083.1:0-8969 GCA_041740275.1 Phycisphaerae bacterium | reverse complement strand
TGTCGTAAACAGGCCGCCAAAGGCAACCGGTCCACACCCAAGCCCGTTATCAGTGCAGGCATTTTACTCGCCCATTCCCCCGCCCCGGTACCGGCGTTTTGCGTGCCCATCCCCATGGGGCACAGTCACAAGCAGTACCTCCCGCTCGCGCACGATTTCGACTCGTACTACGGTATGCCGTACCCCAACGACATGGGCCCCGACCACCCCCAAGCCGCCACGCGCAACGAGAAGTGGCCGCCCATGCCGATGATGCGCGGCAACGACCTCGTCGAATCGCCGATCGACGTCAATCTTCTCACCCAGCAATACACCGCCGAGGCGACCCGGTTTATCGCGGAGAACCATCATCGCCCATTTTTCCTTTTCATGTCTCACTCGATGCCTCACACGATCATCGGCGCGTCGCCCGACTTCCGCGGCAAATCGAAGAACGGTCTCTACGGCGACGCCGTTCAAGAGCTCGATTGGAGCGTCGGCGAACTCATACGGATCCTTCGCGCGTTCGGGCTAGAGAAGGATACGATGATCGTCTTCTCCTCCGACAATGGCGCCGTCCTCCGCGAGCAATACGGCGGCGACGACTCGAAGGCCAAACAGATGTTCCCCGATCTCACATTCGGCACGAACTCGCCGCTGCGAGGCGGCAAGCAGAGCACCTACGAAGGCGGCGTTCGCGTACCGGGCTTCATCACCTGGCCGGGCAAGATCAAGCCCGGCCGGACGAGTTCGACGCCAGCATGGGTTGCCGACGTCGTTCCCACGTTCCTCGACTACGCGGGTCTACCACTTCCTGATGATCGCAAGTACGACGGCATGTCGCTCCGCCCGCTGCTCGACACCGACGCCGTACTCCCCGCTCGGACCCTCGTTTTCGGCAGCGGATCAATCCGCGCCATGCGCACCGGCGATTGGAAGCTGGTCATGCCGCAGCAGCCGCGCTTCATCAAGACCGATTCGGACAAGCCCATGCTTTATAACCTCGCCGACGACATCGCCGAGCAGCTCGACCAAGCCACCGAGCATCCGGATTTCACGGCCGAGCTTCTAGCCGAGCGCGCCAGGATCGAACACGAGATGCTTACGGACCGCGTGTCGCGGTAAATCCCATGCGATCTTTCACACACCGCCAAAAACATGCAGGTTGAATCCGCTGCCTGTGAAGCGTCTATTGGTCTGATAGAAAGGTAATGCGTACCGCGCCAGCGCGATGTCGCTGTCGACGGCGTCGAGATCGCGCCACAGGCGGACGTGACCATCTGGCTGCATCGTGAGTAATTGCTCACCCGGGTGCGGCGCGAACTTGCAGCCAAGTTTGACGGCGGCACCTACGCTCGCAATCGTTTCGCCGGTTTGTGGGTCCAGGATCGCGCCGTCGCCGGCGTAGAGACCTCTGACGAGTTCGTGAACGCCGTCGCCGTTCAGATCCACGGGGAGCGTCTGGTAGTGGTTGAACGAAAACTCGACGGGATTGCCGGCGATGTCGAAGGTGAACTCTTCGATAGCGCGGTGTATGTGACCTGATGCCCCGCTTCCCTTGGAACGAATGCGGATCGTTGTCAGCGTCTGTCGCTCGCCCGCTCGAAGCGTGGCTGCCCAGCCCATGTCCATGTGGCCGGTGTCGATCGCGCCCCAGAGTCGTTTGCCGGTCGAATCGTACATCGCCACCCGCGGCGCGGGGCCGTCGCTTTCACGGAAGGTGTAGAGCGTCCACGATCCGTCGGCGCGGTTGCGGACGGGCTGGATCATGTCCGAATGCCCGCGCCAGGAATCCTCATCGCAGCAAAAGAGCTGGTAACCGTCATGAAGGCTGATACAGCGTTCGCCCCAGAGCAGTTCGTCGACACCGTCGTTGTTGATGTCGATGATCGGGCACATGTGGCTACCGCGAGCGCCGGGGGCGTCGGGGCGGATGTCGACTTCCCATCGCACCGACATTTCGGGGTTCCACGCCTGAATCGTCATCCACGCGTATGTGCCTTGTGCGGTGATCAGCACCGGCTGGCCGCGCACGTGTCCGCCGAGGATGAACTCGCGAAACATCTCCCCCGGCGCGACTTTGTTCCGCTCCCGCGCCCGCGGCCAAGCCCATTGGCCGGTGGATTCACCGGTGCGCGCATCGAGGCGATCGAGTCGTCTTCCGTTCTGGCTGAGCGGATGGTTCGCGTCGATGTTGTTGACGAACCATATCTCCTCGACTCCGTCGCCGTCCAGATCGAACGGCAGCACCGGACAGAATGACATCCCGGGTACGACGCCACGCCCCAGGTCCTTGCGCCAGACGATTTGCCCATCCAGACCAACGACCGCCAACTTCAGCGTGTCGGTGGGGAAGAAGAACATCTCGTGAAACGGGTCGACATCGTAGTCGGCCCCGTACGCGAGCAGCAATGCTTGCTCATCTCCAAGCCGCATCGGTGCCGCGCGCAGTTGTCCAAGCGGCTGCCCGAGATCGGTGTCGCTAAACGCTTCAAGTCTCATGGTCGGCCTCACATCGGTTGAATGACGGTTCGAAGCTCAGCAAGTCTGCCCTTGGGTTTGAACGTGACAGACACGCCATCCGGGGCGGCGTACGACGCGATCAACGCGCCGCCTTGCACGCGCCACTTCACATGCACGTGACCGCGAGGATGCGGTACCGTGCCTTCAGCCCATTCGATTGTGTCCGCGTGCGGCTCAATGCGGACGTTCATCGGGTCTGCGAATCTCCAGCTCACGCCAAGCAGATGCTGTCGACACATCACGACGTTTCCGCACGCCCACCCGTGGCAAAAGCTACCGACGCCATCGCGGAGACGATCAAGTTCTTCTACTAGGGTCAGCACGCCAGCGTCCTTCTGAAAACCCCAGTGCGACCGCATCAACCGCTCTGCTTCATCTGCACGATTCTGCTTGTAGAGCGCAAGCAGCGCGTAGTACATGAAATAGATCGCGACCTTCCCCACGCGACGCGACATGTTCTGACGCAACTCGTCGATTACGAAAGCCAGAACGGAAGCCACACGATCTGGCGGAACGATGTCGTACAACAGTGCCAGAATGTTGCAGTGGATCGCTGGCGCGGTCGACAACCCTGAAGGCTCCCGCGAGTTGGCATAGCGCCCATTCTTTTCATCCCAGAGCGTTTGGAACGCCAGCCGCACTGCCGAGCTTTGCTGGCGAAAACGCACGGCGTCATCGGGCTCGTGGATCGCATCTGCGAGTGTGGCGGCGGCGTCCAATGCGGCGATTCGGAACGCGTTGAGCGGACCATTTTCACCCGAGCGTTGCTCCGGAACGGCACCCCAGTCGATGAATACCTTGTCCTTCGGAATCCACAAACCGCTGAATGCTACTTCATAGAGCGGGCTGGCGAAGATTCGCCCGATCGATGGATAGACGTCACGCACCAGTTCAAGATCGCCATTCCACCCGACGTGATCATGCAAAAGCAGGATCCAAATCAGCGTATAGTCGATCAGCGGCGCGGTCTTCCAGCCCGGCGTGACGTCAAGCATCTGCCCGTCATCCTTCTGCGTCCGTGACCAAAGTCGGATCGACCAGCGGGCGAGGCGATGGTCGTCCGTGAAGGCGCGGGTCGCTTCCGCTTCGACAAGTGCGTCACCGATGTAAAGACCGCGCTCACGCCAGGGATCAATCCAGCCATCGGACATGCTGCAGCGAGTTGTTTCGATGCCCGCGTTCCAACCCCAGTTTAGAACCGGATCGCCGCATTCGAAAGAAGCATTGATCAGGTAATCGCCGACCGTTTGACGGAGTTGCAGAGAGTGGACGATCACGTCGGTCGCGCCGCGGAAAGTCAGTTGTGCATACCGCCCGCCGCGCTCGTGGAAGGATTCGATCGTGTGACGTCCAGGCGGCAGGACATATCGCTCGGCGGTGTTGTTGTTCTGTTCCCGCCAAAACAGGCCGACCGAGCCGTCGTCGTTCAGACGCTCGTCGTAGGCAACATCAAGAGTCACCTCATGCGCATTCGTAACGTCGATCACCAAGTGCCCAAGAAACTCGCGGCCGAAGTCGTAGACGATTGTGTAATCGGCATCACTGGCGGAAATGCCGATGTTGTGCGTCTCGTGCGGAGAATGGGTGACCGGTTCGATCGTTTCGTCCCAGCTCATTCGCCGCGCGGGCGACCAATCCTCCGGCACGGACTTCCGTACTTGCCATGCATCCGGATATCGCGGCAAGTCGGTATTGGAACCCGGCACGCGCCCCAGTTGCTCCGGGCTATGTTGCTCATCGATCGGGTCAAGCGAGGCAAGCGAGTCTGATCCACCTCCTTCTCCGAAGCAGGCGATTTTCAGTCCATCGCGACGGTCGATGCCCACTAGAAACGTGGCGAAATCCTCGTTCAATCGGGGCTCCCCGTAGAGCAGATTCCATCCCTTGTTGAGCGTGACCGAGACCGGGATTCGGCGCGGATTGCGTCGCGGTCCATTCTGCGGGACGTCCAGTTTCATTCCGTTAAGTACCCACGGTCCGTTGAAGAGATACAGCGTCGTGGAAATCGAATCCGGAGCGTATATCTGAGTCATCATCGGCAATCGCTGCCACCACCCGACGGCGGCGTGCTCGTGTCGAAAACCGATAATCTGCGGCGTGCAGCGAGTCCGGCCTGCAGCGACCACTCGCTCGGGGTTGAGCAACGTGAACGACGGATCGGGCAATTCCCGCCGCTCCAGCGATCCCCAGTGGGATTGTGGATTGATCAGAACGGCTGCCTGCCATGGGATTTCTTTGGCCAATCGCAGATCGAGTTGCTCAAGCGGTCCCTGTGCGAAGCTGAAGCGCTCTGTATTCCGAGCCCAAGCTTTCGGGACGGCCGCCTCCCATTCGCCGGGGGTTGCGACGTCATGCGGACCAATTTGCCCGGTCGCGATGAACCCGCCGCGACTCGGCATCGCCTGAAACTGCTTGCTTCCGGGGGCCCAAGCCTCAACGTAAAGCTCATTGTCTCCTTGCAGAAGCCACGGTGACACATCAATGCTATCCAGCGGAGGGTGTGCCGGGGTGAAGCGGCTTGGGCCGTAATAGGCAACCTGACCGTTCACGCGGAGGCGGTAGTTGGCGTCGGCAAAAAGCTCGATTCGTGCGCTACCCGGTATCTCGGCCAACGTGAAGCATCGACGGAAGAGTGCGAAGCGGTTTCGGCCTTCACCCGTGGAATCGGTCCAGACATATCGTGCGTTGGCGTTGTTCATAGGATTGCTTGCGTTTGGGGATCTAGTGTTGAGGGATCAATCGAACGCCCGGTTCGCGCCGATACCTGCGCCGCAAGGCACATACGGAGAGATTCGATCGAGGCGGCGTAGGAGTTGTCGGGCAACGCGTTGGACCGATTGGCATGGATCAGACTCCCGAGCGAACCCATCATACCGGCGACCGGTGCACCTAGGTCATAGTAGGGCCCGCGGGATGGAATCCACGGATTGTGTTGTGACCAACTTGGTTCGTAAACGTGCTCTGGAAGCCGCATAACCACCGGTTCTTCACGAGTGTTGCGCCAAATGTGGACAAAGTCATACGCGGCCGACGATGGAAGATGCCAGTTCCAGTTGTGTCCGTGCCGGATCACACCCTGCTCGGCCATGATGTTGGTGGTCACTTGATGGTTACGAACGCCGCTGTGGTTCTCCATGTGGTAGGCCAGCGTGCCGCTCTCGAATTCGTAGATCGTCATGGAACTTCGACCCCGGGCGCGTGCGGTGACACTCACGCAAGGCGAATCCACCCACCACCGGATCAAGTCAGCGTGATGAATGGTATGGCCGATCGTTGCCGGATCCGTGCTTGCCCAGGAGGGGACCGATCCGCGCCAATAGCATTGCAGTTCGATCGTCATCGGTCGGCCGAGCCGACTAGGAACCAGCAGTTGTTTGACGGTGTAGTTGGCGGGGTTGTAGCGACAGTTCTGGTTGCAGGCCAGCCGGATCCCGCCTCTGACCGCTATGTCTTGGAGTTCGATCGCGTCACCCAATCGCCGCGCGGGCGGCTTGTGAATCATCACATCCTTCTTCGATGAAGTGCATAACTCAACGACGCGTCGGCGGTGCTCCATCTGCGAGGGGCGATGTCCGAAACAACAGTCAATCACATCAACATCGGGGGCTGCGATTAGCTCTTCGTACCGGTCGATCGCTCGACCAATCGGGAAACTTGCCGCGCGCGCTTCAGCGATGCGGTCGGGCACGATTTCACATGACGCAGTGATGCTAAATCGCGCGGCCCGGTATGCGGGCAGGTGCATGGTGAGCATCACCCAATGCAGCCCGATAAGCCCAACTCTGGCAGACAGGTCCATCGTCTCAAATTGCAGTCGGTACGGCGGGACGTCGAAACCGAGTCGTCGCCTGAATTCACTCGCCCATGAGGACTCCGCCATCGCCGCCTCCGCCATCGCCGCCTCCGCCGATTGCCCGGGCCGGAACGGGGCATCGACCAGTCCAGCACCTGACCGACCCTGTTCGTCAAACAAAATTCCCATTTAAGTCAATTCCTAATCCTAGTGCTTCTATAATAACCACTTCTTCCTTATTTTACACTTGCAAGTTATTCCGTTTTTGTCAATTCTATAAGCCGACTTTCGCGAGCGGAGACACTGCCACCGATGCCCAAGCGTCAGAACCTGATCATCATCTGTGCCGACGAGTTACGCGGTGATTGCGTCGGCTATGCCGGAAACACCGATGTTCGCACGCCGAATATCGACAGCCTCGCCAGCAGTGGCGTCGCATTCCTGAACCACTTTGCGGTCTACCCAAAGTGCACGCCGAGCCGCGTCAGCCTAATGACTGGCCGGTACACGCACACCGATGGCTATCGTGCGTTACCGATCCACCTCGGCCCGAAACAGCCCGATCTGCTTTCGACACTCAAGTCACTTGACTATGTGACAGCGGTCTTCGGCAAAAACCATTGCTGGGACGAAGGCCGCTGGAACGCGATGGATCACCGGGGGGACCGCTCACCTTACACGGATGGAGTATCTCGTCCCGGTGGGCCGACTTTCCGATCGCACGAGCCGATGCCCCTCGGGTGGGACTATGCAGGTGCACGTGACGTGCGCTCGGGCGACCGCGTTAACGCAACCAGTGCCGCTCGCTTTCTGACCGAGACGCGCGATCGTTCCCGGCCGTTCTTCATGCAGTTCAACATTGAGTCGCCCCACCCGCCGTACGGAGTAATCGAGCCATTTTTCTCCATGGCCGACCGGCAATCGCTCAAAACATTCCCGACCGATATTCCGAAGAACGCACCACTTTGCGTCCGAGCGCAGCGCGAATGTCGAACCGGCGTTGCGATCGACCCCTCACACGCACGCGAAGTTCAGGCGACCTATTACGGCATGATCGCCGAGGTCGATTCGCATGTCGGGAAGGTGATGTCGGCGTTGGAAGCATCGGGGGAGCGCGACAACACGGTGGTACTTTTCTGGTCCGATCACGGGGACTATGCTGGTCAATACGGACTGGCCGAGAAGTGGGACACGCATTTTGCCGACTGCCTGACCCATGTCCCCTGTATCATCCGCGCCCCCCAATGGCACGCCGGCCAGCGAGTGGAGCACCTGTCAGACCATACCGACCTGTGCCCCACTTTGGCCTCGCTACTCGGGATCAAACTCCCCTTCGGCGTCCACGGGAGATGCCTCGAACCCACGCTGCAGGGACAACCGGTCCGAGATGCCGTCTTTTCAGAGGGCGGCCACGAGAAGGCGATCGTCGATCAGGCCCGCGATCACATTGGCAAGTGGATGGTGCCCGAAGAGGAAAAAGGCAAGGGCTTCCCGAAGAACAAGACGTACTATGCCCACCCGGAATCGATGCTGCGCAGCCGGATGATTCGCACGCACCAACACAAGCTCGTCGTGCGCCAGACTGGGGACAATGAGTTTTACGATCTGTGCGATGACCCCTGGGAGTTAGACAACCGTATCGCGGATCCCGCCACCGCCGCCGACCAGTTACGTCTCTTTGAGAGGCTAGCGCGGTGGGGTCTTGAGACGGATCCGGATTCACCGCCCATCACGAGCATCGGCGCTTGATGCCTTAACCTTGGAGAATCAATGAAGACCACGCTCACCGCCTTGCTGGCCGCAGCTTCGATTGCCATTGCCCAGCCAACGACCGTTCCGGCGACTCAGCCTGTACCGGACGACTCAACCACTGGCTGGTATCCATTGATCACAAATCCGACAAACGATCCAGCAGTGATCGACCTCGGTGACTGGCTGGAAAAACCCGCCGGCCGCCGTGGACCGGTATTGATGAAGGACGATCGATTCGAGTTCCCAGACGGAACTCGGATCAAGTTCTGGGGCGTGAACCTCGGTGGAAACGATTGTCTGCCCACGAAGGAGCAAGCCGACTACTGGGTCGATCGATTCGCGCGGTACGGCATCAATTGCGTGCGACTTCACAAGTTCTTCCCCAAGTTGCTGAGCGATGGCAATTCGTGGGAGTTCAAAAAGGCCGAACTGGACAAGCTGGACTACTTTTGCGCAAAGTTAAGAGAAAAAGGCATCTACTACGGGTGGTCCCCGATTTACCACCTAAAGGTTCGCGATGGGGACATCCCGAATCTTCTGGCGGGCAAGGAACTGATCGAACTGAACAAGGGCAACACCTATGGCGTGATGGACTACGCCCCGGACATACAGGCCCTTCGGATCGGAACGATTACCCGTCTGCTCGATCACACCAACCCCTATACCGGCCAGCGGTATGCCGACGATCCGGCACTGGCGTTCGTAGAAATGCAGAATGAGGCGTCGATCTTCTTCTGGTCCGGCAACACCCTTAAGCGCGTGCCGACGTATCAGGCTGACTTTACTAAACGTTTCAATGAGTGGCTCGCGACGCAATATGAGTCACACGATGCTCTCGTGGCTGCATGGGGAACAGCGGCGATCAACGCGCTGGATGTAAGGGACGAGCATCTCGACAAGCGAAACATTCAGCCACAGCTCG
>JBGSMH010000082.1:0-5742 GCA_041740275.1 Phycisphaerae bacterium | reverse complement strand
CTTCGCTAAGGCTTTCTTCGCTTCGTTGCCGTACCCTCCGCCGAACGGACGCATGCCGACGATTTGGGCTTTGGGATAATTGGTACGGATCTGCTCGACCAGCCGGACATACCTGCCGACAAAGTCGCCGCGCCAGTCGTTGGCGCCGAGATTTACGACCACCACGCTAGGCGTATAGGTCGGCTTCCAATCCAGGGCCTCCTTGCTGCCCGGCGGGTTATCCTTGCGATAATGCGACTCCATGCCGCCATCTCCCACCAGAGGAATGCCGCTCTTGGCGATCACAACGCAGTCTGCATCGAGCAATATACATGCCTGCCATGAGTAGGCATTGGTGATGCGGTTATCTTCAAACTTCGGCTGGTTCGCGGCACCGAGTGTGATCGAGTCGCCGATGAACTCAATGATCGGGCGTTCAGGGACCGGTAGCGTCTTCGCCTGCGGATCGAGCTCAAACCCCTCCAAGCGCAGCCGATCCACTTCCCGGCTCGGGACCAGTAGCAGCGTGTGCTCGCCCGGCTCGAGGGGTTCGGGTGTCAGATCGACCAAGCCCTTCTTTCCGCGAACTTCACGAAACGGTTGACCATCAAAACTCACCCGCAGACCCGCATCTGCCCCGAGCCGGACCTTCACCGTCCTGCCGGTAAACGACATGCGGATGTAGGCACCGACCCACTGACCTTGGGCGACAGTGGGGTCGGTCCGATCCCACCGGCCGATGAAGCGCAGGTTGGGATCGGCGAGCGATCCGTCATGGGCACCGTCGTCCGACAACCCTACCTCCGGCACGCACAGCAGTATGGCCACGATGATGATGCAGATCGATTTCATCGAACAACTCCAAGCGACAACGCCTCATGGCGCATGGAAGAGCACGGTGGCCGGGATCGCGCCGGGATTTAGCTCCGGTCCGCTCCAGCGGAGATCGAGTTTGGCCCCGCCGTCACGTTGCCGGTAAGCGATACGGATCGGGTGCAGGCCCTTGGCGAGTCGCGCGTTGCCGGCGTGGTCGTTGGGATTGTAGTCGCCGTCGTTGTCAATCAGTAGGTCGTCGCCGATCCACAAACGGGTGCCGTCGTCACTATTGAGTACGAACGTCCAGACGCCTTCACGCGGGATGTCGATGAAGCCCGTGTATTCCACTGCATGCTTCTCGGGTCGCTTCACCACATCCTTGCGCTGCACGACCGGTGTCGTGCCCGAGGCGGCCGGCTGCAGTTTGGTGAAATCGGGCAGTTTCGCGAAATCCCCTTCGAAATAACGGTACGTCAGGCCCGGCTCCACCTTGCCCGGATCAACTGCCGCCATGGGCTTGCTCGGCAAGGCTGGCCGCATCTTCCAGGTACCCCAGTTCCCCGGGTGGAGTCGCGCTTCGCTAGGAATATCGCTGACGATAAAAGTGTTCAGGTTGTTCCAATAGATCCGCTGGACAGTCTGCTGCCCGTCGCCGCGGAGAAGGCCGATGTCGGCGATGACTTCCTGTCCGACCGCTGGCTTCAGACCGAGTAACTCGAGCGGCACACTGAACTCAATATCCCCGCCGGTCTGAACGAGTGTGACGTGTTCGCTGACGTCGGTCACTGAATCGAACCAAACGTTTGCGATGGGTGAATCAAACAGCACGCGTTGATCCTGAGGCGTGCCAGGCACGACGGGTTGATAGAGAATGGCCTTGATCTGACCGTTGACCTTGGTGACGAGGAGTCGCTTGTCTCCCGCGACCGGCTCACGGCTCCGGCGGTCGTCGCCGGTGGCCGTGCGAATCATCAGGTCCACGCCCCCGCCGCGCTTAAATAGGTACTTGAAATCTCCGCCGCTGTTCTCCAGTGCCGCCGAGTCCCCTGTGCGATACGCGGCAGTGAGATTTTTCGGGCCGACACGAATCGCAGCCTGTCGCGAGGATGTCGGTCCGAGGTTCGCCCAAAAGGCGTATTCGTCGACTTTGCCGTCAACCGGTGCGTCATTGGCCGTGATTTCCACATTCAGGGTGTCGCCGGTCTGCTTGCGAGTTGCGATCACCGACTGCTCGGGGAGCTTTGCCAGCATTTGAGCCGTCAGATCCAGCATCGCGAATTCGCGCCGCTTGATCGATTCAAATCCATCTACCCGGAAGATCGAACTGTGCTCCTTACCGGCGACCACGTAGATGTCGCCTTCCTGGGTTTGGGTGATCGAGGGATTGTAGTGTTCATCCTCAAAGCTGATGTGCTGTCCGGGCGCGTCAACGATCATTCCGCGTTTGGCCTCGGGGAACCGAATCAGCGGCGTATTGCGCATGTCCCCGCCGAGGGTTTGCAGGAAGAGTCCGTCGTCGGTGAGTAGGAACATGTTGCCTTTTTCACCGTTAATCGCGTGCCAATAACCCGCCTCACCCTTGGTCGCCTTGGCTCTGCCCATCATGCCACGCGGGTGTACGACCTCACCGCCAACCATCGGCGCAGGGTCGGCACCCATGACCGGGTAGGTCCACATGAGTTTCCCATCACGCCAACCGCCCCACCCGCCTTTGGACACCACCCAACCGTCCGATGTCGGCCAGACGCCGGTACCCCAGTGTGGATCACCCTCGCCATAGATGAACATCGGTTGAGGCGGAAGTACGAAATCCGCTTTGGACAGATCCCACAAGGGGATGCCCTTGTCGTCGAACGTCGGGGGAGGCACACGCAGACCCCAGTTTGCGGTTATCGAAAGATCGCTGTGGTACGAGACGGCAGGAAACCCTTCAACCTTCCGCGTCTCCCCTTTGGCATCGACCCATGTATCCGAAATACGGCGGAAAGAATACTCGTCTTCATCGACCTTGTGATTTGCGTTTCGGTCCGACCAGGAGACAACCAACTGCCACCCGGGGACTTTCTCAAGACCCGCTTTCTTGAGGGCATTGATGTAGTTCTGATTCAGTTCCGGTGGATGTGAGAAGTGATTGCCGCCAACCAACCCCACCGGCCAGGCAACATGGTCGTCGCCGACCATCCAGATCACGCTCGATCCGGTAATATAGGTCCGACCATTGATATGGACAGGGTTCTGTCCAACGAAAGACCAACGCGTTCCACCCCTCGGGTTGTGTTCAATCCCGTATGCTTCGACGAGCGATCCCTTCTTGTTGTTTCCGCTCACGAGAACCGCTTTGGGCTTGGAAGTACCGTTCTTCCAGTCGAGTTCAAACTCCATGAGCCCGAGATAGTCGTTGTAGAACATGCGGGTTCTGTCGGTCGGATCGATAACGCCGCCACCACCGTACTTCGGCGGGCCGTAGTGCGACCGGAGATAGGTCCCGTTCGTGGCGTTCCAGACACTGACGCGCTTGGGAAGATGGTGGGCCTCGACAACCCACAACTGACCCCGATCATCGACCGCCATCCCTTGCGGGTGCTGCATCTTCAGTTCGTCATAGAGCCCGAGTTGACTCCCATCATTCGCCTTGCCGATGACGTGGAGCGGCTTGCCGTCCGGCGTGAATACTTTCACCTGATGACTGTTCCCCCAGTCGCTGACAAAGAGTTCTGTACCCTCGGGATTGAAAGTCAGAGTGCGGGGATTCTCCAACCCTTTGTCGATCAGGATGGTCGGCTCACTGAGGGTCGGCGATGCGCTGGCGCCGCGGGTGAGGTCATAGCGGACCACCTTGCCGTCCGTGATCACCAGCAGACGCCCTTGGGCATCAAAAAGCAGGCCGCGCGGCTTGGGGATGGGCACCGTGCCCAACACCTTCTTCTCCTTCAAATCAGCGAACCCAATTTCATCATCGGTGACAAGACTGGTCACGATCAGCCCGTCATGAACCGCCAGAGAATGGCCTTCGACACGTGGCTCGCTGGGGCCCTCTTTCTTGGGCCGGAACGTTACGACATCGTACCCCGTGCCGTTGGTCTTGAATCCTTTGATCACAACCGTCTTCGGCCATGCGATGACGCCGAACGAAAAGACCTCCGGGTCGGCCACCTTGCCCGCGTCGCGGGCAAGGGCGATCGCGCCCCACCAGCCCCAGAACTGCTGGCGATTCAGGGTCTTGCCATCCAGGTCCGCCCAGACAAAGGGCGCACCGGCTTCGGCGACGATCGCCGTCAACATCACCTGCGCAACGCCATCGCCATACGGTGATCCGCTCTTGGCGGGGAGAAACAAGGCCCCGAGTGGTGCCGAGTGATCTGCCAGCCACCCACCCTTGCGATCCTTGGTCGGCCATGGCGGGTTGCCGCCGCTATAGGCGCTAAACTCGTACACCAGCTTGATGCCGTCGTGCGTCAGCCCGCGCGCGCGATACTTGCCCGGTGGAACGCGCGTGCGGGTCAAGTTGCCGACGCTCTTCTGGTCGTGACGCTGGGTGAACGGGACTTCTCGAACGCCATCGTCGTAGCCGTCCCAACTGAGCCGATTCCGCCCGGCGGGCAACTGCATCTCGGCCACCAGGTTGCGGACACGCTCGCCGGCTTCATTCTCGATCACCACCGTGACCAGTTGCGGCTTGTCTAGTTCGATCCAGATGGGGAAGTCAACAACCGGCTCCTGAGCCGGTTCCGCCGCCCGGACACGCACGTCGGGCCAGCACATGAAACCAAGTACGAGAAGCAAGGCAGATATCATCTTTGTGCGCGGTCGTTGTGTGACAGTTCTCATCGCTAAAACCTCTTATTAAATCGTTGCTCAGAATGAATCAGGCGTTACTCAGTAGAAACAATCGCCTTAAGGCATGATGGTCCACCGTATGGTGTTTGACGGACTGGCCAGCCAGTACGGGTGCAACGTCAGGCTGTTGCCCTTGGTTGCGCCCGATCGCTCGCCAAACTGGATCATGCCGCGGTCCGAGGCATTGAATCGGAAGGTGAATCCCACATCGCTTCCGGCCACCCACGGCTTGCCGCCAAGGGCACTCCAGGGGATCGAGGCACGATACGTCGTTCGTCCGTCCCTGTTTTCGACCGAACAATCGGCCTTGACCGCGTGCTGGTTGACTTTGCCGCATTCCTGTCGGGGGAAGTAGTGCCCGCGCGGAACGCCCGGTCCCATGAGGCACCACAACTCCGCTTTGCCGTCGTCGGTCTGGTAAAGCGAAAACTCGTAGTCGCTGTCCGGCACGGCGACCCAGCCCGCCGGGAGCCCGGCTGCGGGGTAAATCAGGTCATGCGTTTTGGTCATTACGTCTGCTGCCGCATCGATGTCGATTGCAAACTGCAAAGCGTCGCCTTCGTACGGGAGTTCGCGATCGAATCCGTTGCCACCAGGGAGGTAGGCATAATTGAACTTGTCGAAAGACGCCGAAGGCTTATCTAGCGTCTGGGCCCATCGCTTGGCCTGACCATTATCGACCCGTTCCTTCAGGTCGGGTCGACTGGTCAACAGGTCTTGAAACTCCTGCCAACCGGGCTCGCCACTTGCTTTCACCCAATGGCGGTTGTCGCCACCCCAAATCCGCTTCTCTCCATCCATGTTCAGAAACTTGATGTGTGGCCGGAGCGCACCGAATAGTTTCTCGGCGTAGGCGTCGCTCCAGAAATATGCGTCATCGTTGCGCTTGGCCAGCCGGGGACGCACCCGAATCTTGTCGGCGTCAACGACTGCATAGACGTGCAGCCCTTTTTCATCGTACGCCAACTTCAACTCGCCCCGGCGTGTGCCGACGGTGATCTGCTCTTGTTTGACGAACGGCAACCAGATCGCCTCGATCTCATTGCCTTCGACCTTGCCTTCGGGGCGAAGCACCGTCGCGCCGGGCAAACTCGTCCAAACCTTGTCATC